>NZ_JADOVJ010000001.1:5695000-5821697 GCF_015752315.1 Nocardioides luteus | reverse complement strand
CCGAGGCCGGCGGCGAGCGCCAACGCCTCGACGCGGGCCGGGACGTCGGCGGCGGAGTTGGCGTGCAGCGTGCCGCAACCGCCCTCGTGGCCGGTGTTGAGCGCGGCGAGCAGGTCGACGACCTCCGCGCCACGCACCTCCCCCACGACCAGCCGGTCCGGCCGCATCCTGAGGGCCTGACGGACCAGCGTGTGGAGCTCGACGGCGCCCGCGGCCTCGATGTTGGCCGGGCGCGCTTCGAGACCGACCACGTGCGGATGGTCCGGGCGCAGCTCGGAGGCGTCCTCCACCAGCACCAGCCGCTCTTCCGGCGGCACCAGGGACAACAGCGACGCCAGCAGGGTGGTCTTCCCGGTGCCGGTGCCACCGGACACCAGGAAGGCGGACCGTGCCAGCACCAGCCGCCGCAACAGATCGGCCACGACCGGAACGACCATTCCCGAAGACTCCAGCTCGGAGAGCGTGAACGCCCGCGCCGACGGCACTCGCAGCGAGATCACGGTGCCCGGTCGTGCCAGCGGCGCGAGCACCGCGTGGAACCGGCTGCCGTCACCCAGCCTCAGATCGACATAGGGCGAGGCGTCGTCGAGCCTGCGGCCGGCTCCGGCGGCCAGTCGCTGAGCCAGCCGCCGGACCGCGTCGTCGTCGGGAAACGCCACCGGAGCGGGCTCCAGACCGGAGCCGCGGTCGATGAAGACCTGGTCTGGCCCGTTGACGAGCACGTCGGTCACCCCGGGCAGCCGCAGCAGCGGCTCCAGCGGCCCGGCGCCGACCACGTCGCGGCGCAGCATCTCGAAGACTCCGAGCACCGTCGCGTCGCCGACGATCCGCCCCTCGGCCCGGAGCGCCTCCTGGACCCGGTGCGGGGTGAGCTCTCCCGGCGTACGCGCCAGGTGGTCACGCACCAGGTCGACGACCTGAGGCGGGATGTCGACCGCGCCGATCATGCCGCCCTCACCCCCGTGCGGACCCGGCAGCGCAGAAGCACCTCGGCAGCCGCGCGGGCGAGCGGCGCCCGCTTGGAGCGGATCGGCCCGAGGCCCAGGTCGATCGCCTCCGAGAGCCCGCGCTGGTCGGACATCGCGGCGATCACCGGAAGTCCCAGAGCACGTCCGACCGCCTCTGGTTCGGCCGCCCGGCCGCGCACGACGACCCGCACCCGGTCCCGCTCGGGAAGACGCGCGATCAGCCGGGCGGCGGAGGCCGTGCCGGTGACGCTGGCCCGGACCACGACCAGCACGAGGTCGCAGCCGCTCAGCAGCGCCTCGGCCCCGACTTCCGGATCCCGCGGCAGGTCGACGACGACCAGATCATGGCCCCGCCGAGCGGCGGCGAGGACCTCACGCACCACCTCCGGCCGCGGCGGGACCACATCACCACCCGGCCAGCCCAGCAGTCCCAGCGAGCCGACGTGCGGCACCGCCTCGCGCAGCGCCCGAGCCCCCAGCCGACCGGCGGTCTGGCCGAGGTCGCCCCAGGTCACCCCGGGCATCTCGTCGAGACCGAGCACCCGTCCGGCGCCGGGCCCGAGCCGGTCGGCATCGATCAGTAGGGTCGGCCCGCGGTCGGCTCCCAGGCTGGCCAGGGCCGCGGCGTACGTCGTCGCCCCGGCGCCGCCCGATCCGGCCAGCACGCCGACGACCAGGCCGTCGCCGCCCTCACCGTCGCCGACATCGGCGAACAGCCCGGCGACCACGGTCTCGGCCGAGGGCAGCTCCAGCAGCGTCTCGGCGCCGACCTCCAGCGCGGCCCGGAGCAGCGGCTCGCCGGTCGCGCCCCACCCGACGACGTAGACGCCGTCTCTTCGGGGTGGTCGCAACGACGCCACCTCCGCCAGGAGATCGGCGCCGACGAGGACCAGCGGTGGTCGTTGCCATCGCCGCAGGGCACCGACGGCGTCGGTGCACTCCTCGACGGTGACGCCCGAGGCGGCGGCCAGACGGGCCGCCTCAGCGGCCAGCAACGAGTCCGAGGTGATGACGAGAGGTTCCGAGGTCATGGCAGCAGGATCCGCCGAGGCACCGACGATTCCACCCGCAAATCCGAGGCCTGTGGATAACCCGGTCCCGGACCCGCCTTGTGGATGGTGATCGGCCCACCCAACGGGCGTCTACGATGTGCGCATGACACGCGTCGCTGCGTTCTTCGATCTCGACAAGACGATCATCGCGAGGTCGAGCACGCTTGCGTTCTCCAAGCACTTCCAGGCCGGCGGCCTGATCACCCGCGCGGCCATGATCCGCTCGGCCTACACGCAGTTCGTCTACGTCGTCGGCGGGGCCGACCACGACCAGATGGAGAAGATGCGCAAGTCGCTCTCCGAGATGGTCACCGGCTGGGACGTGGCGACCGTCAAGGAGATCGTCGCCGACACCCTCCACAACGTGGTCGACCCGCTCGTCTACGAGGAGGCCGTGCAGCTCATCGAGCAGCACCACGCCCAGGGCCACGACGTCATCATCGTCTCCGCCTCCGGCACCGAGCTGGTCGAGCCGATCGGCGCGATGCTCGGCGCCGACCACGTGGTGGCCACCCAGATGGAGATCGAGGACGGCCGCTACACCGGCGAGATCGCGCTCTACGCCTACCGCGAGGAGAAGGCCCGCGCGGTCCAGCAGCTGGCCGAGCGCTTCGGCTACGACCTGGAGCAGTCCTACGCCTACTCCGACTCGATCACCGACACCCCCATGCTGGAGGAGGTCGGTCACGCCTTCGCGGTCAACCCCGACAAGGACCTCCGCAAGGTCGCCAAGGAGCGCGGCTGGGACATCCTGGTCTTCAACAAGCCGGTCGCCCTGCGCAGCCGCGTGCTCACCCCGTCCACACCGACGCTCGCCGCGCTGGCCGTCGGCGGTGCCGTCGCGATCGCCGGCGGCGTCATCTGGGCGGGTACGAAGCGCCGGCGCCTCGGCGCCTGAGGCAGATTCTGCAGGAGCGTCATCATCCTCCTCATCCTGCAGAAATTCCAGCCTTGAATCTGGCCGCTAATCAGCGTAGAAACAATGACGTAACAGGACGTACACGAGTGCCAGGCACCCACGCGGCGATCCACCCATCTGATGGGGTGCTGTAGCCGGGGAGAAATCCCGGCGCAGTGACCAGACCTTGCACGCTTGGTAACCAGAAGGCCTCGTGTCCGCGGTGGCATCCGGTGTTCACAACCCACCGGGTGCCACCATCAATTTCGGGCCCTATTCGGCCGCGTCCAGGCGCAGCGGCGATGCCTCGGCCCCGGCAGCGTACGCCTCGGCCGCATAGAGCAACCACGAGTGCGCCCCAGCCTGGCCGCCCTCACGGAAGCCGCGCAGGTTCGACTCGTAGGCGGCCCGCAGCGCCAGGTGGCCGGCCTCCGGCACGACCAGCGACTTCTCGTCCACGCCGCGCGCGACCAGGATGAGCCGCTCTGCGGCACGCGCGACCAGCCCGTTGTGGGACGCGAACGGCGCCGACGTCGCCAGATCGGCGTGCGCGAACGCCGCCACGACCAGCGCCGGCGCCGACGTCGGCGCGAGCAGCAGGTCGGACAGACGCCGCAACCGTTCGGCCGCCGCCGAGGAGCGCGGACGCCCCATCTCCTCGGCCTCCAACGACGCCCCGGCCGCGAGCGCGTGGATCCGCGCGAACGCCTGCAGCGGCGCCTGCTTCACCACCGGCACCAGCGAGAGCAGCTCGGTCGAGAGCCGTACCGCGTCCTGCGCGATCGCGTCCCCGCCGGAGGCACGGACCTCGCCCAGGGACGACGAGGACCCCTCCAGCACGGCCGACGCGTGCGCCCCGCGCAGCAGCGACTCGGCGGTGGTCTCCGGGGACGTACGCCGCAGTCCCCGGTCACGCAGCATCACGTCGATGCCGTCACGAGCTGCGGCGAAGCCCGAGGCCACACCTTCGAGCGACACCAACCGGGCAAGCGGATCGTCCTTCACGCGTCAACCTTAAGCGCGCGTTACCCTGACCGAGATGACGGACCCAGCGAACCCCGACCCGGCACGCTCCTTCGGAGGCGTGGCGGACAGCTATGACCGCGGGCGCCCGTCCTACCCGGTCGATGCGGTGAAGTGGCTGGTCGGCGACGAACCGGTGCGCGTTCTCGAGCTCGGCGCCGGCACCGGCAAGCTCACCGAGGTGCTCGTCGGCCTGGGCCACGACGTCTTCGCGACCGACCCGGACGACGCGATGCTCGACATCCTCTCCGAGAAGCTCCCGGACGTACGCGCCACCAGCGGCACCGCCGAGCAGATCCCGACCGGCGACGGTCTCTACGACGTGGTCGTCGTCGGGCAGGCGTTCCACTGGTTCGACCACGCCAAGGCGCTGGCGGAGGTCGGGCGGGTGCTGCGTACGGACGGACGGCTCGCCGTGATCCAGAACGAGCGTGACGAGCGGATCCCGTGGGTGCGCAAGCTCGGCCGGCTGATCGGCAAGCAGGACGGTGGCTTCGACCCGACGAAGATCCTCGACGACTCCGGGCTCTTCTCCGCCGTCGAGTCCCACACGTTCCGGCACTGGCAGGTCGTCGACCGCCACACGATCCAGGACCTGGTCCTGTCGCGTTCCAACATCGCGGTCCTCAGGCGGGAGGCCCAGGACGACAAGCGCCGCGAGGTGCTGGCCTTCTACGACGACTACGGCCGCGGCATGGACGGCATGCAGCTGCCCTACAACTGCCGTGCCTGGCGCACCCAGGTGCTCCCGCGCGCGCAGGTGGCAGGCCCGACCACCGGCGTGCACGACGTCGCCGAGGTGGACGAGGCCGAGCGGCCGACGGTGCCGCTCGCCAAGCGCACCGACACCGCCGTACGCCTCCCCCGGGTCGTGACCGATCCCGAGAACGGCGACGACGACCTGCTCATCGACTTCCGGTGAGCCCCGCGATCAAAGCACCGTGCGCGGACGCGTGGTGGCCGCGTCGCGCTCCGGGTCCATCAGGTCGAAGCTCTGGATGATCCAGAAGATCGCGAAGCACACCAGCAGCGAGACCTCGGTCGCCAGCAGCCACAGGTGCCACCCGGTCACGCCCAGCACGATGCCGGCGGCCAGCAACACGACCATCGCCGCGACCAGCGCCCAGTAGGTCTTGTCCAGCCGGGTGCGCGCCTTGTCGGCCTCGCGCGCGATCTTCCGTACGCCCCAGTCGGTGTTGAGCACGACGGCCAGCGCGAACGGCGTGAAGGTGAAGATCGCCGCAAGCCCGTGCGCTTTGGCCGCGAAGCTCTCCTGGTCGATCAGCAGCCAGCCGACACCGACGACCCACGCCCCGGCGACCGAGACCAGGCCGATCAGGCCCCAGCGCGACGGCCAGGCACCTGCGGCGGCCCGCTTGCGCAGCCCGAAGATCAGCACGACCACCCAGCCGATCGCCATCACCGCCAGATAGCTCCAGGCGTTGTTGACGATCGCCGCCTTGTCGATCTCCTGCCCGACCTCCGGGGTCGGCACGAAGCCGACCATCGGCGCCGAGAGACCGGCGAGGTTGAGCGCGGTGTCCTCCGCGTCGGTGTAACCCCGCAGCACCACCAGACACACGCCCAGCGCGCACAGCACGGCGGTGAAGACCGGGCCTGCCGGGGTGTAGTAGTAGGACGAGATGGAGGTCTGCCACTCCCCGCTCACGATCGTCTCGGCACCCACCGAGATCGCCAGGCCCAGAAGCAGACAGCACAGCGCGAAACGGACATAGCGGTACGTCGTCACCTCGGTCGTCATGGTCCCGAAGGTAGCGGGATCCAGCCGCCGTTGCGCTCCTATCCGGCAGCGCGTCCGAGACCCGCGCCATCCGTTCACCGAACAATCTCGGTGAACACATAGCGTGACGCACACCACATCCGATAGCGTAAATCGACTCCGGATCCTCGCCGGTTTCGATAAATCCTCCGTCCCTCCCTACGATGCGCGCGTGAAGATGACGAACAAGTGAAATCACGCTTCCCGGGCCAACGACGCCTTGGGATGTCGATCCCGACGCGTTAGCGTCCACCCCGGGTGCCGAAGGTGCCCACCGTTGCCCTGAACTCGTTCAAAACGGGCCCGCTGGCTGACGCTCGATCAGCGACGATCACCTGCAAAGCCGCATATCTCTGCCGTAGCCCCACCAACTCCAACGCTCGGGCGATGCTGCCCTGCGGACTAGTGAGGTCGACATGTCTAACGTGGCATACCTCGAGGACGGCCCGTCCGTCCTCTCCCTGTACGAAGGTTTCTTCGCCGGCGGCGCCCGGATCCTGCACACCGCCGTCGTCCGCGCGCTCGATGCCACCACGCCTCAGCAGCACAGCGTGCTGAGCCTCAGCGACCGTGTCCAACGCGAGTTCACCGCCCAACGGATCTCCTCGGACAACTCCTACCGCCGTCTGACCTCGGCCGGCGTGCCGGTACGGGCGCTGCGGCGTACGCCGACGGGGCCGATCACCGCCAGCCAGCTCAAGCGGGTGGCGCAGTCGGTGGCGAAGGCGGACGTCGTGCTCTCCCTCAAGGAGCAGCCGCTCACGGTGCTGGGCAAGGTCGGCACGTCGGGCACTCCGCTGATCACCTGCCTGCACCGCTCCGACCCGGAGCACCAGGGGGCCGGCGTACAGGAGCTCATCGACCTCGACCGGGCAGGGCTGCTGACCGCGGCGGTGTGCTGCGCGGAGTCGACGCAGCGCGCCTACCACGAGGCGACCGGCATCCCGCTGGAGCGGCTGCCGGTCTTCCCGAACGGCGTGGACCTCCACAAGTTCCGCACCGACGCCGACCTGCGGGCGAGCAAGCGCGCCGAGCTCGGCGTGAAGGGTGAGGAGCCGGTCGTGATGATCGCGGCCCGCTTCGACGAGATGAAGAACATCCCGCTCTTCGTCCGTGCCGCGCGCCGGTTCGTCCAGGAGCACCCCGACGCCCACCTCGTCATGTGCGGCGCCGGGATGACCGCGGACAACCCCGCCTTCGCGGAGCTCGTGGCCGAGGAGCTCGGCGCGTGGCCGGCCCTGGAGACCAACCTGCACGCCCTCGGGATCCAGAGCCAGATGGCGCCGCTCTACAACGCCGCCGACCTGATCACGCTCACCTCGGCGTTCGGCGAGGCCGCCCCGCTGTGCCTGCTCGAGGGGATGGCCTGCGGCGCGGTCCCGGTGACCACGCCCGTCGGCGACGCCCCGGCGATGGTCGGCGACCCGCGCCTGGTGGCGTCCTTCGACCCGGCCGAGATGGCCGAGACCTGGAAGGTCGCCTTCGCCCAGCGCGAGGAGCACTTCGAGCGCATCTTCCGCAACCGGCAGCGCCTCTCCGAGCAGCGGCTCTTCGATGCGTACGCCCGACTCATCAAGGAGTCGGCGGACTCGGCCCTGATTCCGGTCGCGGTCTGAGCCGACCGCTGGTCGAGTCCCGTGAGGGGCTCGACCAGCGGAGCGGTGGATCAGTAGACGGTCACGCCGTAGGCGTTGACGGCCTCACGAACGGGCTGGAAGAAGGTCGTCCCGCCCGTCGTGCAGTTGCCGGAACCGCCCGAGGTGATGCCGAGCGCCTTGGTGCCGTCGTAGAGCGCGCCGCCGGAGTCACCGGGCTCGGCGCACACGTTGGTCTGGATCAGGCCGCTGACCCGGCCCGATCCCTGGTAACGGACGGTCACGTTGAGCGCCTGGACGACGCCGGTGTGGACACCGGTGGTCGAGCCGTCCCGGGTGACCCTCTCGCCAACGTACGCATCGGCGACCGTGAAGCCACCGGGGTGCGAGAGCGAGGCGTTGTCGTAGCGGACCAGGGCGTAGTCGTTGCCCGGGAAGCTCGAGGCGACCGTCGGGCCGATCAGCGTGGACTGGGACGAGTTGGCGTACCAGGTCGGAACCTCGTCACCGCAGTGACCGGCGGTGATGAAGTAGTAGCTGCTGCCGCTCTGCACGTTGAACCCCAACGAGCAGCGGTAGCCCGAGCCGTAGATCGCGTCTCCGGCGGAGAGCAGCGTCGTGAACTTGCCAGCGGAACGCTTGACCGTGAGCGCCTCGGCGTTGGCGCCGGCGGCCTTGGTGACCTTGGCGAGCTCCGCCTTCGAGACGGTGGAGTCGGCGGTGACGACGACCTTGCCGGTGGCCTCGTCGGTGTACCAGGCGATGCCGGACACGCCGGACTTGTCGACGGCGGAGTGCAGGGCAGCCAGAGCCTTCGGGCTGAACTGCTTGTCAGCTGGGGCGGCGGCAGCCGGCATGACGGCAGCGGTGGCTGCCAGGCCAAGACCGGCCACGACTGCGGCCAGGCGGGTGCGGGACGCGGTGAAACTCATGTGTTCCTCCTACGAAACGACCAGGAACCCGCGTGGTTGCGGGCGCCAGGAGTGCCCGACCACCGCGATGTGCCCGAGCACGACCTCCTGGGAGTATGTCGGCGAAGAAACGGGTCGGCCATGCGGAGTAAGAAAATTTCACCGTCACCGCGAAATCATTGCCAAATGGGGCGAAGTGGTCTGAACCACTTCGCCCCAGTCGGCCTCACGACGCCCCGACGAAGGGGCACCGCCATCAGTAGACGTTGACGTCGTAGGCGCGGACGGCCTCGCGAACGGGCTGGTAGAAGGTGGTCCCGCCCGAGGAGCAGTCGCCGGTGCCGCCCGAGGTGATCCCGAGGGCGGTCGAACCGGCGTAGAGCGGGCCACCGGAGTCTCCCGACTCGGCGCAGATGTCGGTCTGGATCATGCCGCGCACGGTGCCGGAGCCGCGGTAGCGGACCGAGACGTCGAGCGCCTCGACGCGCCCGGAGTGGACGCCGGTGGACGAGCCGTCGCGGGTCACCCTCTGGCCGACGTGGGCGTCACCGACGCTGTAGCCGCCCGCGTGGGTCAGCGAGGTGTTCGCGTAGCGCACCAGCGCGTAGTCGTTGCCCGGGAAGCTCGCCTTGACCGTCGGTCCGATCCGGGTGGTCTCGCCGGAGTTCGTGTACCACGTCTCGACGTCGTCGGCGCAGTGACCGGCGGTGAGGAAGTAGTGGGTGCCGCCGCTGCGTACGTTGAAGCCCACCGAGCATCGGTAGCCCGAGCCGTAGATCGCGTCGCCGGCGCCGACGAACGGCTTGAACTCGCCCTTGGCACGCTTGAGGGTGATCGCGTCGGCGTCGACCCCGACGGCATCGGTCAGCCTGCTCAGCGCGGACGCGGGCACGGTGGAGTCGGCCGTGACGACCACCTTGCCGGTGGCCTCGTCGGTGTACCACGCGATGCCGGAGAGCGCCGACCGGTTGACGGCCGAGTCCACCGCGGAGTGGACCGCGGCGAGCGCCCTCGCGCTGGGCCTCTCCTCCGGTGGGGCGGCGACCGCCGGCATGGTCGCGGCGCTAGCCGCCAGACCTAGACCGGCTGCTGCTGCCAGCAGACGGTTACGTGACCTGGTGAACCTCATACATTCCTCCACCGCAGTGTGCCCGAACACGACCACAGTGAGTATGGCGTTGTCAGCGCCTCATCTGCCAGTCGTTGGCAAAAAACTTTCGTTGTTCGACGAAATTTCGTACGCCGCGGGGCAAAGTGGACCAAACCACCTCACCCCGCGGCGTACCTGCGCTGGATCAGCCGTGCGGGATCAGCCGCGCCTGATCAGTAGATCGTGGCGCCGTACGCGCTGAGCGCCTCGGTCACCGGCTGGAAGAAGGTCGTGCCGCCGGTGGTGCAGTTTCCGGAACCACCGGAGGTCAGACCCAGCGCGGTCGAACCGGAGTAGAGCGCGCCGCCGGAGTCGCCGGGCTCGGCGCACACGTTGGTCTGGATCAGACCACTGACCGTGCCCTCGGCGTAACGGACGCTCGCGTTGACCGCCGTCACGGTGCCGGTGTGGACGCCGGTGGTCGAGCCGTCACGGGTGACGCTCTGGCCGACCCGGGCGGTGCCCGCGGTGAAGCCGCCGGTCTTGGAGATGGACGAGTCGTAGCGGACGATGCCGTAGTCGTTGCCCGGGAAGCTCGAGCCCGCGGTCGGGCCGAGCAGCGTGGTGTTCGACGAGTTGGCGTACCAGGTCGAGACGGCGTCGGTGCAGTGGCCCGCGGTCAGGAAGTAGTCGGCGCCGCCGACCTTGACGTTGAAGCCGAGCGAGCACCGCGAGCCGCCGCCGTAGATGGCGTCGCCGGGGCCGATGAGCGGGGTGAACTCACCCTTGGTGTGCTTGACGGTCACGGCCTCGTCGCCCTGGCTCGTCTTCTCCGCGGCGGCCTTCTTGACCTCGGCGATCTCAGCCGCGGAGACGGTCTCGTCGACGGTGACGACGATCTTGTTGGTGGCCGGGTCGGTGTACCACGACGAGCCGACCGGGGCGGCCTCGGCGACGGCAGACCTGACCGATGCGACCTCGGCCTTGCTGAACTCGGCGTCCGCGGCGGCTGCCGGGACGGCGACAGCGGCGGAGGCCGCGAGACCCACACCCGCGGCGAGCGCGGCGACGGTGCGGGGACGGAAAGTGGTGCGTTCGAACCTCATACGTCTCCTCCTGGGGGAAAGACCCGCTTGTTGCGGGCTTCCGTCCCCGGAACCACGGGTTTCGCGGCTTACCGGGAACGGGTAACTGAGTTTCGTGATCTTTCCCTGACCCCGCAGCACATTCGATTCCCCAAGAATCTGCATTGCAAAGACTGGTTCTTCGGATTCCTGCAATGCAGCAACACGCGTTTCCCGGAGGGTTTCCGGCGCGGGCCCCGAAGAAGAGGATTGGGTAAGCATGGCCAAGTTGTAGGTGCCCGGGTCGCGGGCCGCGTACGGTAGATATCCATGTTCATCTCGCCGCTCGAACGGTGAATCGGACCGGAATTCGTCGGTCTTCGAAACCTTCGGCGTGGCGACCGTCGATAGATGGTAGACAAACCCCATGCCGTATCCGCCGCCCCCAGGCTCCCCCGGTTCGGGCGCGCCTGACGAGGAGCCGCAGAATCAGCCTGCCCCGTTCGACTACAACGAGCGCCTGATCGGGCTCTCCGAGGACCTCGGCGGCGACCGGCCGGCGTTCAACGCGCGCAAGGAGCGAGCCGGACGCGGCGGCCCACTGCGCCAGCTGCTGACCATCGCCGTCTCGCTCGGCCTCGTGGTCGTGTGCGGCGTGGTCGTCTACACCCTCTTCACCCGCGGCGACGACGCGGCCACGACCGCCGGCGTACCCACGGCGAGCGACGCACCCTCGGCCGGCAAGGCACCGACCGGCTCGGCGAGCCCGGGTGGCGGCAGGTCCGACGTCAGCGGCGAGTCCAGCCGCGGACCCGGTTGGCCCGGGACCAGCTCCCCGGCCGACCCCAGCGACGGCGCCACCTCGCGTTCGACCATCGGCCCCGAGCGGCTCTCCAAGGCCGACGTGCCCCGCCCGTGGCAGTTCACCTACGGCGACGTCACGCTGAAGGCCCGCTACCTGAGCGGCAAGGACTACCCCGGCTGCAAGGCGACGCTCAAGCGCGCGATCCGCGACCTCGGCTGCGACTACGCCGTCCGGGTCTCCTACAAGGCTCAGCAGGGCAACCTGCGGATGACCCACTTCATCTACGACTTCACCACCGTCGAGGCCGCCGGCAAGGCCGCCGGGCGGATCGAGCCGCGGCACGTGATCCCGCCCACCGAGGCCTCCCTGCCCGGCTACACCCAGGGCTGGTTCAAGGTGAAGGACTACGGCAAGTACGTCGTCTACACCATGGTCACGGCCAACGACGGCATCACCGTGGCGCAGGGCAAGGAGTACACCTCCTACGGCAACACCGACCTCGGCGCGGAGATCCTCTTCCGGATGTGACCTTCGGGCTCAGGGGGTCGCCGGCTCGGTCGCCTCCGAGGAGGCTCCTGTCGTGGGTGACGGCTCGCTCGACGTACCGGCGCTCTCGCTCGGCTGCTCCGACGGCGGCGCGCTCGGCCCGGTCGAGGTGGACGGCTCGGCGCTCGGCGTCCCCGTCGCGGGCGACTCCGACTCCTGAGGCTCCTCCTCCGAGGGCTCGGTGGTGGTGCTCGGGGACTCCTCCGGCGTCGCGGTGGCGCCGTTCGACGGGTCCGTGCCCGGCCCCTCGTCGCGGGCGTCCGATCCGCCACCGGTCACGCGGGAGATCGTCGTGCCGCCGTCACCGTTGCCCACGATCGAGCTTACGCTGCGCCCGGCCAGGAGCTCGAAGACCGTGATCACGGCGACCACGACCACGAACATCGCCAGCGAGAGCAGCGCGATCCGCTTCCAGGGCAGGGCCTCGAGGCGCTCCCGCCACGATGGCGCCGGCTCGGCGTCGGCGAGCTCGGTGGCTTCGATCGCGGTCGTCCCGTCCCCCGACTCCCCGGCGGGCTCCGAGGCAGCCTCGTGGCGTACGCCGGCGAGCCCGGCCGACCGCCACCGGGCGAGGACCTGGGCGCTGGTCACCTTCTGGTGGGTCTTGGCGAGCCACTGCGAGTAGAGGTTGGAGCCGACGGTGGCCGCGACACTGCCGATCGCAGCGCCGATCAGGGTGCCGACGGCACCGAGCGTGGAGAGCAGCAGCGCGGAGGTGACAGCGGCCAGGGCACCTGCGGTGGTGGAGAGCCAGTCGATGCCGGCCGGTTTCGGTGCTTGCGTGTCACGGGAGGGGGAAGTGTTGCTCATCGGCCTCCAGGTTAACTCGCCAACCGACGCTACCGGAGTCAACTTGACGCAGATCACCCTTGACTCAGGTCACGCTCCAGAGCCGCCGCGCCGGACATCAGGGTCGCGACGACGGTCGGCAGGGCCTCCTTGTCGTAGCGGACGCTGGGCATAGAGATCGACATCCCGGCGACGACGTCGCCACCGGCGCCACGGACGGGGACGCCGACGGCGACCACACCCCGCTCGGAGCGGCCGTCGTTGAAGGCGAAGCCGTTGCGGCGTACGCGCTCCAGCTCGGTGCGCAGCGCGTCGAGGTCCGGGCGATCGGCCAGGTGGTCGGCGTACCTCTCCCGGCTGTAGAGCGAGGTGAGCTCGTCCTCGGAGATCTGGGCCAGCAGCAGCAGGCCCGCGGTGGTGCGGTGGGCGGGGAAGACCATGCCCTCGCGGGAGCCGACCTTGAGCGACTGCGGCGACTCGACCGAGGCGATGAACCGGCAGGTGTCCCCCGCGCGCACGGCGACGTTGGCGGACTCGCCGAGCAGGTCGACCAGGCGCTGCAGGTGCGGCAGCGCCACCTGGCGGAGCCGGGAGGCGGTCGAGCGCGAGTGGGCGGCCAGCTCCAGCACCGGGCCGGCCCGGTAGACCTTGTCCTCGTCCTGGACCGCGAAGTCGCGGTAGACCAGCATCGCGAGCAGCCGGTGGGCGGTGGAGCGAGCGACGTCGAGCCGAGCCGCTGCCTCCGAGACGGTCAGGCGGCCTTCGAGCTGAAGGATCGCCGCCAGCTTGAGCGCGTGGTCCACGCTGGTGATCGCGTACGGGGGCCGTGTCTTCAGCGGCTTGTCCATCCCACCTCTTCCTGATCACACCAAACCTGGCATCTCTCGTCTGATTTCGCAGGAGATTGACCGACCTACATGTTCTTTGGCTGTGACCATGACCACCAGGCGGCACCTACGTCGTCCCCCGGACGAGGTGGCCGGGGATCGGCACCCTCATCGACACGCTCGTGAAAGGCTGATCGTCATGTCCATCCTCATCGGCACCACCCCCACGCGTACGTTCGACGACTCGCGCCGCTGGGCCACCGAAGGCACGGCCCTGCTGACCGGCGCCCTCGACGGCCTCGCCCTCGCCGACTACGACGGCGACTCGCAGCTGCCCGGCTGGACGCGGAAGCATCTGCTCGGCCACGTCGCCGCCAACGCCGAGGCTCTCGGCAACCTGGTCTCGTGGGCGGAGACGGGCGTGGAGAAGCGGATGTACGCCTCCACCGAACAGCGCAACGCCGACATCGAGGCCGCTGCGACGCGTCCGGCCGAGGAGCTCCGCGAGTGGTATCTTCGCGCGGCCGGCGAGCTCGACGCGGCCATGGACCGGCTGACCGCAGAGCAGTGGGAGCACGAGGTGATCACCGCGCAGCTCGTCCCCCGCAAGGCCAGCGACATCCCGTGGATGCGCGCTCGTGAGGTCTTCATCCACGCCGTCGACCTCGGTGTCGGGATCACCTTCGCGGACCTGCCCGAGGACTTCCTGCTCGCCCTCGCCGACGAGATCCGTACGAAGCGGGGGCTCTCCGACGAGGACCTGCGCGGCGTCGCCGGTCCGCTCCCCGAGGTCGCAGCCTGGCTCGCCGGGCGGCCGCACGGCCTCATCGAGGCGCCGGAGCTCGGGCCCTGGCTGTGACCATCCCTGGGATCAGCTCCAGCGGGCGAGCTTGTCCGGGTTGAGGACGATCCAGACGTCGGTGACCCGGCCGCCGGCGACCCGCAGGTTCGCGACACCTCGGTGAGCGCCGTCCTCGACGAGCGTGAACCCGAGGCCGTCGGCGGTGGGCTCCGTGCGGATCGTCCAGGTCGGCCGCTTGGTGAGCACACCCAGCAGGAACCGAGCCACCTTCTCCGGACCCTCGATCGGGTTGAGGGCTGCACTGACCCGGCCGCCGCCGTCGGAACGGAGCGTGACCGAGGGGTCCAGCAGCGTCACCAGTCGGCCGAGGTCCCCGCCGGCGGTGGCCGAGACGAAAGCTCTGACGACGTCGTCGTGCTCCGGCAGCGGGGCCACGTCGTCGCGCTGCTCGGCGACCCGGCGCCGGGCCGAGGCGGCCAGTTGACGAACCGCGGCCGGGGAGCGGCCGACGATGCCGGCGATGTCGCCGAACGGGACCGCGAAGATGTCGTGGAGCACGAACGCCACCCGCTCGGCCGGAGTCATCGCGTCGAGCACGACCAGCAGCGCCGTGCTCACCGTGTCGTCGAGAGTCGCTCGGTCGGCCGGATCCTCGGGGGCGGCGAGGAAACCCGGCCGGACCGGCTCGGGGAGCCAGGGCCCGACGTACCTCTCCCGGCGGGCTCTCGCCGACTTGAGTACGTCGAGGCAGACCCTGCTGGTGACGCGGCTCAGCCAGCCCGACGGGTTGTCGATCGCCGCCCGCTCGTCGTCGGTGAGGCGGTACCAGCGCAGGTAGGTCTCCTGGACCGCGTCCTCGGCCTCCTCGAGCGTGCCGAGCAGTCGGTAGGCGAGCGCGATCAGGCGACGGCGCTCGATCATCACCTCGCCCAGGTCGTCCATGTCAGGCATCGTGGCAGCTCCTCACGGGTTCACCCAGTGTGACGAGCCAGACAGCGTGAATGTGAGGTGGCGACCTCACATTCGTCTCGGACGTCTCGTCAAGCAGTGTGAATGCCCGCGCTGTGGCGGGCCGACCCGAAGGACCACGATGCTCGCCAACGTCAACGTGACCAAGCTGTTCCCCGCTGCGTACAAGGCCCAGATGGCCGTCGAGGAGGCGGTCGAGGAGGCCATCACCGTCGCCGGCGTCGACCGGCTCACCGTCGACCTCGTCAAGCTCCGCGCCTCGCAGATCAACGGCTGCGCCTTCTGCCTGCGGATGCACACCCAGGACGCCCTCAAGAACGGCGAGACCACCGACCGCCTCGCCCTCGTCGCCGCCTGGTGGGAGTCGCAGTACTTCACCCCCGAGGAGCAGGCCGCGCTCACCATCGCCGAGCAGATCACCCGCATCGGCGACCTGCACACCGCCGCCGCCCCGAAGGTCGACGTCGAGAGCATCCTCGACGCCAAGCAGATCGCCGCCATCACCTGGGTCGCGATCGCCATCAACGCCTGGAACCGCATCGCGATCTCCAGCCACTACCCCGTCGCCCCCTGACGCGCGACGGCTCGGGGCGTTCCGGTCCGTACCTGCCGGTGCGTGGACCGGGACGCCCCGGCGTCCTCGACGACCTACCGCTTGCTGTCGCGGCCGAGCAGGTAGCCGACCGCGAGCGCGACGATCGCCAGGGCCACCGGATAGCTCCGTAGGAAGCCGCCGAGGACCACGTCGGCCAAGAACCCGAGCAGCTCGAGGATCACCCAGATCGCCACGACGGCCCCGGCGACGATGAGGACCTTCCACCTGGTCTCCATCTAGCGGCTCACACGATCGGAGGCGTACGTGGTCGGGCGAGGAGACATGAGGGATCCTTT
Source organism: Nocardioides luteus (assembly GCF_015752315.1). NCBI lineage: Bacteria > Bacillati > Actinomycetota > Actinomycetes > Propionibacteriales > Nocardioidaceae > Nocardioides > Nocardioides luteus. The sequence goes on along the minus strand of NZ_JADOVJ010000001.1, from coordinate 5,805,687 downwards.
GTGCGGAGCGTGAGGGGCCGAGAGGGCGCCCACCCGTCGGCGCATCGCAGAAAGTAGCAGCGGTGGCGGGGACGTACGAGAGAATCGTGGAACCGCGGGGAAACGCTTCTCCTACGGGATTCTTTACTCGGGCAGGGGACCGATGACGACACCGACACCACCACCGCCGCCGGACGGGTACGGGGCGATGCCGCCTGCGCCGAACCTCCAGGGCGGCTGGCCGCCGAACGAAAATTCGTTCGGCACGGGAGCCCCGCCTCCGCCGGAGAAGCCGCACAACCCGTGGCCGATCGTCATCGGGCTCGGGGCGATCGCGGGTGTCCTGATCATCGGCGTGATCATCACCGCGGGCATCGTCATCCTCCGGGGCGAGGAGGACCCGACCGGAGGGCCAGGACCGGTGACGGTCACCGCGACCCCGACCACGTCGCCGGACCCGTCCTTCGCGGCTCCCGCCCCGGGCGGGCTGGCCGCCGACCTCTTCGAGGGTGACTGGAGGTTCAAGCTCGGCGACGTGAGCATGAACGCGACGTACGTGGCCTCCCAGGACTACCCCGACTGCGGGCCGATCGCGTCGGCCGCCCTGGACCGGAAGGGCTGCCGCTACGCCGCGATGGGGATCCACGACGCCGAGGGCGGCAAACTGCGGATGCTCCGGGTCATCTACGTCTTCGACAGCGAGGCGAAGGCGACGACGGCCGCGGAGTCGGTCGAGGAGACCGACTTCGACCTGCCCACCGGCAGCCTCATCGAGGACGACGTGATCGGGAAGTGGGTCGCCAAGGACTCCTCCAAGGCGGTCGTCGTCGGCTTCGTGACCGCGCAGAAGGGCGTGTCGGAGACGACCGTCGACGACTACCTCCACTACGGCACCGCCGACATCGCGGGCGCCCTGATCTTCATGGACCTGTAGGCGCCGCGCGACCCGCCGGACACGGGCCTGGGCCTGGTTCCCTGGTCGTTCATCTGGGGTTTCGCGGTATTCGAACGCGTTTGGCCGTGCGCACACTGCCCGCCCATACCTTCGGTAGGCGTGTCCCCCACGCTGCTCACCTCGGGTCCGAGCCGGGCCGCCCTGCTGCGCGCCCTCGTCCCCGCCGTCGCGTTGTGCGGCGTCCTCGGCGCCGCCCTGAGCTTCCTCGTCCCGACGACGGCCACGGCAGGCCCGACCGTCAAGGTCGCCCAGGCGGAACCGGTTCAGCCGGGCTTCCAGCGCTTCGCCTGGCTCAACGCCTGGGCCGACCACCACACCGCGCCCGGAGGTGCCGCGGCCGGCCGGCTCGACGGTGTGCCGCGGATGCGGATCGTGGTGGGCCACCTGCGGCGTACGGCCGTCGACTTCGGCGTCCTTGCCGAGGTGGAGGCGCCGCAGCGGGAGGCCTTCGAGTCCTTCGGACGGGAGTACGCCCTCGTCTCCACGCCCGACGCCACCGACGACGCGGTCTTCTACCGCCGCTCGGTGTTCCGGCTGGTCAGCAAGGACACGGTCGCCATGTACTACCGTCACGGCGCCCGCGTCACTGCGCCCGTCGTGGTGCTCGAGGAGCGCTCCTCGGGTCAGCGCGTCGGCGTGCTGCCCGTGCACTTCCCGGCGAGCATCCCCGCGGCCCCCAGGCAGAAGAAGTGGCGCGACCTCAACGCCGGGATCGTCAAGGACGTGGTCGCGAGCACCGAGGTGCCCATGGTCGTCGCCGGCGACTTCAACCAGCGCAACGACATCCTGTGCGACCTGACCTCCCCCGGCACCGGGCTGGTGAGCCCCCTCGCGAAGCACGAGGACTGCGCCACCGGACGCCGGGCGCCGATCGACCAGGCCTTCCTCAGCCCGTCGCTGCGGCCGGACCGCTACCAGGTCTACTCCGGTCCGTCGGCCCGCCGAGCCACCGACCACGGCGCGTTCTACCAGGTCAGGGTGCGGCTGTCGGGCCTCGCCTGACCCCTCAGAAGTACGTCCGGACCAGGTCGGTCACGGTGTAGTCGAGGTCGACGACCGGGATCAGCCGCCACTTGTCGAAGGCCGTGCACGGGTGCGAGATCCCGAAGCTGACCAGGTCGCCCGGCCGGAGCCCGGCGTCGGTGCGCAGGAACGCGTGCTGGTCGGCCAGCTTCTCGACGGTGCCCTCGAGCTTCTCCGCACCGCCGAAGCCGTTGCGCCGCACCGTGAGCGGGGTCGGCAGACCGTTGTCGTAGGGCACGTCCCGCCGGCCCATGCCGACGATGACGAGGCCCTCCTCCGGGGCTGAGACCACCTGGGCCCAGACCTCGATCGCCGGATCCAGGGTGCCCTCGATGCGGTTGTAGGGCGTTGTGTCGGCGTAGAGGCCGTGGTCGTGGGTGACGTACGTCCCGCTGCGCAGCACCTTGCGAGGCGTCATCCCGTCGGGCCAGCCGGCGGACCAGCGCTCGGCGAGGACGTCGAAGAAGGCGCTCCCACCTGCGGAGACGATCGCATCGGCAGGGACCAGGCCCTCGGTGAACAGGGTCGAGGCGAGCTCCTTGAGGCGGTCGAAGTAGTCGCCGACCGCCTCGGCCGTCCCCAGGCCGCCCTCGTAGCCGGCCACCCCTGCCAGGAGTACGCCGGGAGTCGAGTCCACCACCCGGGCGAGCTCGACGGCCTCCCCGACGGAGCGGCAGCCGGTGCGACCGCCGGGGAAGCCCAGGTCGATCAGCACCGCGAGCGGCCGGTCCTCGACGCCCACGAGGGCCGACGCCTCGGCCGCCGCCTCGACGCCCTCGACCGAGTCCACCCAGTGCAGGTGGAGGAACTCGGGGTCGGCCGCCCGCTCGGAGGCCACCCAGCTCAGCGCGCTGTGGTCGAGGATCTCGTTGGCGACCAGGACGCGGCGTACGCCGGCGTGGCGGGCGACCAGCGCCTGGCTGGGCGAGGCGACGGTGATCGCCCACGCGCCGGCGTCGAGCTGCCGCTGGTAGAGCGAGGGTGCCATCGTGGTCTTGCCGTGCGGGGCGAGCAGCAGCCCGTGCTCCTCCGTGAACCCGGCGAGGGTCGCGATGTTGTGCTCCAGCGCGCTCTTCTTGAGCACCATCACCGGCCAGGTGAACGAGCCGTCGAAGAGGTTGCGGCCGGAGGTTGCGTACGTGGTGAGATCGACGGCTTCTCCCGGCTCCATGAAGCCCTTGTCCGCCCAGGTCACATGATCGTCCATCGGGACCGAACCTACCGACGGCCTGTCGGCCGGACACGGGGTTTCGAGAAAACTTGGAAATCTCCTGGGAGGTATCGGCGTCGCCTATCGTGACGCCATGGCCAACCGTGCGGCTCAGAGGGCGATGACTCGCCAGCTCCTGCTGGATGCAGCGATGGATCGGTTCGTCGCGAGCGGCTACGCGGCCACGACGATCGACGAGATCGCCTCGGCGGCACGCACCACCCGGGTGACGTTCTATGCCTACTTCCCCTCGAAGTCCGAGGTCATCAAGGCCTTGGTCGCCGAGCGCCTCGAGGGCGAGCTGACCCAGCTCCGCTGCCCACACGGCAGCTCGCTCGGCGGTCTCGCCGATGCGGTGGCGGCCGGCACCCGCGAGCAGCTCGGTGCCTGGATCCGGCAGGCCATGGCGCGGTGGCCGGACGTGCGGCCGATCGTCACGATCGCCCGGGCCGCCCAGGCCGTCGATCCCGATCTCACTCACATCGTCGATGCCTGGACGGACGAGACGATCGAGGACGTCAGCGCGGGTCTGGACAAGGCCGACCGGTTCGACGCCGACAGCAGGCGGCTGCGCGGCGCACTGGCGGTCGGCCAGCTCGACTATCTGTTCCAGCGCTGGACGGACGGGTTCTGGGGTGTCGAGCACGACCGCATGTGCGAGCTGGTCACCGAGAGCTGGTTCCAGCTGCTGGGCGTGTGACCCGGCCGGTCACAGGAACGTCTGGCCCTCGCCCCGGTAGGTCGGCGCCACGGTGATGATCGAGTCGCCCTCGATCAGCTGGAGGGTGTCGAGCCGCTCGCACACCTCACCGGCCTTCGCGTGGCGGAACCAGACCTTGTCGCCGATCGCGAGCTCGTCGGCGGCGTGCCCACGCAGCGGCGTCTGGACCTCCCCGGCGCCTTCGGTGCCGACGTACTCCAGGCCGAAGGGGTAGGTGGGGCTGGGGACGCGGTCGAGTCCCGGCGGTCCGGAGGCGATCCACCCGCCACCGGCGACGGTGACGATGCCGGGGGCCGGACGGCGCACGACGCTCAGCCCGAAGTAGGCCGCCGGGTGCGGGGTGAACCCGTCGTAGCGGTCGAAGAGGGTCGGGCCGTAGAGGCCGGACCCGGCCGCGATCTCGGTCACCGAGGCGTCGGCGCGGGTGGACTCGATCGAGCCGGTGCCGCCGCCGTTGACGAACTCGAGGTCGGTCAGGGAGCGTACGGCCGCGACGATCCTCCCGCGGCGCTCGGTGATCTCGGCGATGGAGGCCTTCTTCATCCGGCGGATCACCGGCGCGGGCGGGTTGCCGCCGAGCGGGCGGTCGACGGTGCCGGCGACCTGGCCCTCGTAGGCCATCAGCCCGACCAGCTGGAAGTCCGGGTCCTCGGCGACGATCCGGGCCAGCGCGACGGCGTCCTCGGGCGTACGGACCGGGGAGCGGCGCGCGCCGAGCCAGATGCGGCGCGCGATGACCAGCGCGGCGTCGAGGTCGATGGCCACGCGTACGGGGGCGGCCGGGGTGCCGATCGCGGCCTTGACCAGCGACAGCCCCTCGGCGCTGTCCACCATCAGCGTGATCCGGGCGAGCTTCTCCTCGTCCTTCGCGAGCGCGGCGAGCCCTGCCCGGTCGACGGTCGGGTAGCCGATCACGATGTCGTAGTGCGTCTCGGCCAGCCACAGCGCCTCGGACAGCGTGAAGGCCAGGATCCCCTCGTAGCCCTCGCGGGCGAGCACGCGGTCGATCAGCGCCCGGCAGCGTACGGACTTGCTGGCCACGCGGATCGGGGTGCCGGCCGCTCGGCGCACGAGGTCGTCGGCGTTGGCGTCGAACGCCTCCAGGTCGACCGCCCCGACGGGTCCGTCGAGAGCCGCGGTGGCGCGGTCGAGCCGTTCGTGCTGCTGGGCCGAGAGATGGTGGGAAGTGGTAACCACGACCCAAGTGTCTATGCCCCGCGCGGCACCCGCGTCAACGGCAGGTAACCAACTGTGCCACCGCGCGGTCCAAACGGATCTGGCCGAAGTCGTTGACCGAACGCCTCCGAGGCGACACCCTTTGCCGCGTGAGTGAGTGGCAGAACTGGGCAGGGAACCAGCACGCGGGATCGATCGAGGTCGTCGTGCCTCGCGACGAGGCGGAGCTCGCCGCGGTCGTCGTGGCCGCGACCGAGGCCGGCCGGAGGGTCAAGCCGATCGGCGCGGGCCACTCGTTCACCGCGATCGGATCGCCGGTGGACGTCCAGGTCAGCCTCGACCGGATCTCGGGGATCGTGCGGGCCGACTCGACCACCGGTCTGGTGACGGTCCGCGGCGGCACCCGCCTCAAGGTGCTCAACCGGGCGCTCGAGGCGCTCGGGCTGTCGATGACCAACCTCGGCGACATCGAGGAGCAGTCGATCTCGGGTGCGATCTCGACCGGCACCCACGGCACGGGGGCGCGCTTCGGCGGCCTGGCGACCCAGGTACGCGGCCTCCGGCTGCTCCTCGCCGACGGCTCCGTCCTCTCGTGCTCGCCGACGGAGAATCCCGAGGTCTTCGACCACGCTCGCGTGGGGCTCGGTGCGCTCGGGATCATCGTCGAGGTCACGCTGCAGACCGAGCCGCTGTTCGCGCTGAACGCGCGCGAGGGCAACGGCGAGCTCGCCGACGTGATGAGCGCCTTCGATGAGCACGCCTCGGGCACCGACCACTTCGAGTTCTACTGGTTCCCGCACACCACCCGGGTGCTGACCAAGCACAACACCCGGCTGCCGCTGCCGGAGACGCCGCTGGACCCGGTCGGCCGGGTGCGAGGGTGGTTCGACGACGAGCTCCTCTCCAACACCGCGTTCGGCGCGACCGTCGGGCTCGGTCTCCGTGTCCCCGGCCTGGTCAAGCCCCTGGCCCGCTTCGCCGCCTCGGCCCTCTCGCCGCGCGAGTTCACCGACATCTCCTACCGGGTCTTCACCTCGCAGCGGAAGGTGCGGTTCGTGGAGAGCGAGTACGCCGTCCCGCGCGCCGTCGGCATGGAGGTCCTCGCCGAGCTGCAGCGCACGGTCGAGGCGTCCTCGTGGAACATCTCCTTCCCGGTCGAGGTCCGGGTCGCGGGCGCCGACGACATCCCGCTGTCCACCGGGTTCGAGCGCGAGAACGTCTACATCGCCATCCACACCGCCCCGTCCTCGCCGTGGCGCAAGGACTATTTCGCGGCCTTCGAGCGGATCGCCGGCGAGGCCGGTGGTCGTCCCCACTGGGGCAAGATGCACACGCTCTCCGACGCCGACCTGGCCGAACGCTATCCGCGGTTCGGTGACTTCGTCGCACTGCGCGACAAGCTCGACCCGTCCCGCACCTTCGCCAACCCCTATCTGGAGCAGGTCCTCGGCTCTTAACCTGGCCTTCTCCCCCGGGTCACCGGCCACCCTTACCGTGACCCGATGCCGCAGCCGCCGTCGTCTCAGCGCATCGCCGAGATCCACGGGCTGCGGGGGCTGGCGCTGGCGCTCGTGGTGGTCTTCCACCTCTTCGGCAACGGCCGGGTCTCCGGTGGCGTCGACGTCTTCCTGGCGCTGACCGGGTTCCTCGTCACCCGGTCGCTGGTCCGCCGGGTCACCTCGTCGGAGCTCCATCTGGCCGACCACTACGGGCGTACGTTCCTGCGGCTCTCGGCTCCCATGCTGATCGTGCTGGCCGGGACGGCGGTGCTGATGGTGGCGGTCATGCCGCGGTCGATGTGGAGCTCGACGTTGCGGGAGATCGCTGCGTCGGCTGCGTACGTCCTGAACTGGGAGATGATCCGGTCCCAGCTCGCCTACGGGGCCGCCGGGCCGAGCGCCAGCCCGCTCCAGCACTTCTGGTCGCTGGCGGTGCAGGGGCAGTTCCTGCTGGTCTGGCCGCTGGTCGTGGTCGTTCTCGGACGGCTGGCGCGGCGGCTCCGGCTGGTGATGGCCGTCGCCGTCGCGCTGGCGACGGTCGCCTCGTTCGTCTTCGCCTGGCGGCTCGGGGCGGCCGATCAGCAGGTGGCCTACTTCCACTCCTGGGCGCGTTTCTGGGAGCTCGGTGCGGGCGCGCTGATCGCGCTCGGGCTCGACCGCCTGCGCCCGCCGGTGGTGGTGCGTCCGGTGCTCGCCTGGCTCGGGTTGGCACTCGTCGCGAGCTCGGGGTTCGTGCTCGACGGCGCCGCCCTGTTCCCCGGCCCCTGGGCGCTGTGGCCGGTCGGCGGGGCGCTCCTGGTCGTGATCGGCTCCGGGTCCTCTGCTCGATGGGGCCCGCAGCATCTCCTCGCTGTCAGGCCGCTGCGGTTCGTCGCCGACATCTCCTTCCCGCTCTACCTGTGGCACTGGCCGCTGCTGGTGGCGTGGCTGAGCTGGACGTACGCGACCCGCACCAACGTGCTCGCAGCGGTCGTGGTCCTGTCCGGATCGGCGGTGCTGGCCTGGCTCACCCATCGGTACGTCGAGCGGCCGGTCACCCGGATCGGGGCACCGTTCACCGGCGTGGTGCGGCTCGTGACGGTCCCCGTGGTGCTCGGCCTGGTTGTTGGCGGCACGCTGGTGGTCACCAGCGAGGTGGAACGCCAGGATGCCGCCCGGAAGGCGGCCGCGGTCGAGGCCGCCGAGCGCTACGCGGGCTGCATCGGCGCCGCCGCGCTCGACCCGGCGCTCACCGACTGCGAGCGCCCGTCGACGCTGGTCGACGCGAGCCTGGGCTACCAGGCTCCGGACGGGTCGGCGTGCTGGTCCAACAAGGAGCGGCCGGTCGAGCTGAGGATGTGCACGCTCGGCCCGAAGACCGGCTACACGCGCCGGCTGCTCGCCATCGGCGACTCCCACAACCACCAGTTCGTACCCGCCTACCGCGCCATCGCCGAGAGCCGCGGCTGGCGCATCGACGTGGCCGGCCGGGCCGGCTGCCACTGGAACGCCCGGGACCGCGTCGGCACACCCGAGGCGAGCGTCGAGCTGTGCAACCAGTGGAAGCGGAAGCTGGCGGCGTACATCGCTTCGGAGGAGGGGATCGACGCGTACGTCGTGGTCCACTCCAGCCTGGTGAAGGTCGAGGCCTCGCCCGGTGAGAGCGAGGTCGAGGCGCTCAGCCGCGGGATGGCGGACGCGTGGGCGACCAGGCCGGACCCGTCGGTGCCGGTGATCGCGGTCCAGGACTCGCCCATCTTCGAGGGCAGCAGCGCGCTCTTCGCCCGCGTGGTCCAGCCGTGCGTCGACGACCACGGGCTGGCGGCCTCGGCCGAGTGCTCACGGAGACGCGGCAGGGTCGTACGCGACGACGGGAGCCTGGGCGCCACCCGGCTGGCCGAGAACGCCCATCACGTCGACCTCACCTCCTACTTCTGCGCGAAGAGGCGGTGCTCGCCCGTCGTCGGCAACCTGGAGGTCTACCTCGACGGCTTCCACATCTCCCCGCTCTACGCGGAGACGTTGGCGCCCTACCTCGGCGAGCGGATCGCCCGGATCCTGCGCCGATCCCCCGGTTCGAGCTAGGCGGCGGCCGGCTCGGGCTCGTTCTCGCGCGGGAAGTGGGTCTCCTTGAAACGTACGGCCATCCGGGTCGACGGACCCATCGCGGCCGCGGCGGCGACGATGATCGCGCCGATCACGATCCAGCCGGCACCGCTGTAGAACTCGGGGTGCCAGCCCATCGCGAGGAAGGTGAACAGGGCCGGCGCCCAGGCGCCGCCGAGCTGGCGGCCGATGCCGGCGACGCCCTCGTACTCACCTCGTCTGGCCGGGTCCATGAGCTCGGCCTGGAAGGCCCAGCCGGCCGAGCCGATGGCCAGCTCGGCGCCGGTCACGGCCACGTGGCCGACCCAGACCAGGAAGATGGTGAGGATGCCGCGGGTGTCGTGGGTGACCAGCGTGATCGCGCAGGCGGCGACGAAGAACGCGCTGCTCCACCAGACGCGCCGCAACGCGTCGCGGACGCTGTGGACGCCCTTCGAGGTGTAGGCCGGGAGGATGATGCACAGCACCGTGTTGGTCGCGAAGAGCCAGGCCAGCAGCCAGCGCGGCGAGTCGGTGTACTCGACCAGCCACAGCGGGATCACGGTGTGCAGCAGCACCTGGTTGGACCACAGCGTGCCGGTGAAGGTCGTCACCAGGAGCCAGCCGACGTTGCGCAGGGCGCCCGGACCGGGCAGCTTCTCGGTGACCTCGCCGGCCGCGCGGCGCTCGTCGTGGGGCGCCTTCGGCAGCCGGGTGATCCAGACCGAGTTGGCGATCCCGATCGCCAGCGCGAAGAACGGCACGCCCCACTTGAGCACCGCGTCGGTGTCCATCGCGAGCGCGATGCCGGCGATCAGGGCACCGATGGTGAAGCCGAGGTTGAGGCTGGAGTACATGAACGCCTGCGTCTCGACCCGCTCCTTGTCGGGGAGGACATCGAGGACGTACGCGTTCCGGCCGGCGCCGCCCGCATTGTTGACCACCTCGAAGACGACGATGACGGCGAGGTAGGCCCAGAAGCCGTGGATGAACGGCATCGTCGCGAACATCAACGCGCTGATCAGGGCGCTGATCGCCCAGATCCGCTTCGGGCCGATGACGTCGGCCAGCCGGCCCATCGGGTAGGCGGTGAGGAAGCTCGCGATCCCGGCGACGGTCAGCCCGACACCGATCTGCGCCGGGCTCAGGCCGACGAACGCGACGAGGTAGAACGCGGCCGCGGTGTTGAACGTCCCGTCCCCCGCTGCGAAGAGCAGCGACTGCGTCGCCAGACGCTTCGACAACGGCGTCGGCGGGATCAGGTTGTGGAGGAAACCGGGCAATGCGGGCACCGGCATATTCCATCACCGCTACCGGACGAGAAGCATCCGGTTTATTGCCGAGGCGTCGGCCCCGTCGGCCGAGGCGTCAGGTGCGTCGGCCGAGGTGGCATCGGGTGACGATTCGGCCGACGTACGTGACGTCTCGGCCGACGTACGTGACGCCTCGGCTCAGGGGCGGCGGGAGGCGAGAGCTTCGACGGCGTCGCGGGCGGTGGCGGCGATGGCGAGGTCGACGTCGTTCTGGATCCGGGCGGTGCGGTCGGAGTCGGTGAGCACGGCGATGGCGACCCGGCCGCCGGGGTGGGTGACGACGGCGATCTCGTGCCGCAGGGTGAGGAAGCCGCCGGTCTTGCCGGCGAACTGGATGTCGTCGGCGAGCAGGTCGGCGGCGATCCGATGGGTGAAGACCTGCTTGCCCATCAGGCGTCGCACCATCTCGGTCGCCTCCGGCTTGGCGATCTCGTCCCGCCAGATGCGTTCGAGCAGGTCGACGCAGGCGCGCGGCGAGCCCACCGTGGCGCGCTCGACGTCGAGCGAGTCGATGACGTGCCGACCGCGGGGCCGCCGTCCTTCGACCGCGAGCTGGGTGGCGAGGGCGAAGTCGTGGCCGGCGACGCGGGTGGCGTAGTCGTACATCGGCTGCATCCGGTGCCGCACCCGCAGCCCCTCGACGCCCCATTCGGCGAGCTGCTCGTCGACCTCCCGCGGGGTGACGAGATCGAAGAGCGCGTCCGCGGCGGCGTTGTCGCTGAGGCCGAGCATCATCAGCATCAGGTCGGCGACGGAGCAGGTCGCGTCGTGGGTGAAGGCCGAGAGGCCGTACGGCCCGTAGCTCCGCTCCGCCGCGGCCAGCGTCACCATCGTGGCGCCGTCGATCTCGCCACCGGCGATCCTGTCGGCCACGACCAGGGCCAGCGGCACCTTGGCCACCGACGCCAGCGGCATCGGCCGGTCGACGCCGATCCCGACCTCGAGGCCGGTATCGATGTCACGGGCCAGGAAGGCAGCCCGGACCTGGAGGTCCCGGAAGCGCTCCGCGGCGATCTCGGCCAGGTCGATCAGACCTCGGTCGCTGCCGACCAGCGGGCTCACTCGGCACCTGCCTCAAGGGCACCGATGCTCGCGCCGAGCAGCGCAAGCGCCTGCTCCCGCACGGGCCCGGCGGCCGCCGGTCCCGGCACCGGCGGCTGCTCGACCAGCCGGTGGCCGCGGCGTACCGGGTCGGCGAAGGGCGACCAGCTCAACCCGTACGTCACCGCCTCGTGCCGCGCACAGATCAGAGTCCCGCGTCCCGCCAGGCTCTCGGCCACCGCGAGCGGGTGCGGCAAGCGGCGCAGGGCGGCCGGTCCGATGCCGGCCCGGTCCGCCTGTCGTCGGAGACGGTCGTCGGGGTCGTCCAGGTCTCGTGGGAGGGCCAGCACCTGCGTACGCCCTCGCCCTCCGGCTCGGCGGGGCCGGAGCGCGCTCAACGACACCGAGCCTGCCGCGGGGCCGGAAGCGGCGGGAGCGGTCGCGGCGCCGAGCGGGGTGATCCAGGTGGCCGCGTCGGGGTCGCACGCCTCGACCGTCCAGCCCGCCGACTCGGGCGTCTCGTCGGACGAGGTCGCGAGGCGTACCTCGACGCCTTCCTCCTCCAGCAGCGCGACCAACCGTGCCAGGGGCGCGGGATCGCAGCCGGACGGCACCGCCACCACGAACGGCTCCCGGTCGTGCCGGCGGATGCTCCGGAGCAGGTGGTCCGCCTGATCGATCAGGTGCCGGGCCCGCGGCAGCAGCGCCGCACCGGCCGGGGTCAGCGCGATCTGGCGCCGGCTGCGGTCGAGCAGCTCCACGCCGAGCTCCCGCTCGAGGGCACGCAGGCGACGGCTGAGGAGCGGCTGGTCGACACCCAGCTCCAGGGCGGCCTCGGAGACGCTCATCTCGTCGGCGACCGCGGTGAAGCCGCGCAGGTGAAGCAGTAGGTCCACGCGTACAGGATGGCTGATCGCCGCCACCTCGTCCCATGTCGGCGATGCATACGTCCATGCCGGATCGTCCTTGGACGCCGTCGCGGCGACGGGGTCACGATGCCCGCATGACTCACCCGATCCTCAGCCGCCGCACCCTTCTCGGCGGAGCCGCCACAGCCGCCGCCGTCGCCGCGACCGGAGCCGGCAGCTCCGTGGCGTACGCCGCCGACAGCCCCTCGATCGCCGCCCTGGAGCAGAAGCACCAGCGTCACCTCGGCGTCTGGGCGAAGAACATCCGGACCGGACGCGTCATCGAGCACCGAGCCGACGAGCGCTTCCCGATGCTGTCGACCTTCAAGACGCTGCTCGTGGCGGCGATCCTGCGCGACCTGCCGGCGCGTACGCTCCAGCAGCGCCTGACGTGGGAGGCGAGCGACGTCGTCGTGAACTCGCCGATCACCTCGCTCACGGTCCGTAACGGCCTGACCGTCGCGCAGCTCGCCGAGGCGACGATGACGCGGTCCGACAACACCGCCGCCAACGAGCTGCTCGAGCTCATCGGCGGCCCGGCCGGTGTGACCTCCTTCGCCCGGTCGCTCGGCGACACCGTCAGCCGGCTCGACCGCTGGGAGCCCGACCTCAACAGCGCGATCCCGGGCGACCCCCGCGACACCACCTCGCCGCGCGCGATCGCCCGGACCTACACGAAGCTGGTGCTCGGCGACGCCCTCGACCGCGGCGACCGGGACCAGCTGATCACCTGGATGCTCGCCAACCAGTCGACCGTCACCCGGTTCGGTGCCGGGGTTCCCGTCGCCTGGCGGCTCGCCGACAAGACCGGCGGTGGCGACTACGCCTCGCGGAACGACGTCGGCGTCACCTGGACCCCCGACGGTGCCCCGATCGTCATCGCCGCCCTCACTCGCTCCGACGACCCCACCGCTGCGCCGCTCGACGCCCCGCTCGCAGACATCGCGGCGACCGTCTGTGCGGAGCTCGGCTGATCGGCCGCGCGAGCTGTAACACGCCGTTCGTAGGACTTCTCGCCCTATCAGAACGACCGGATAGTCCTACGAACGACGTGTTACACGTGCGGCGGTCGGATCTCGGCCGGCCTAAGCCCCGTACACCGGCTCCGGCTCCGGCGCCTCACCCAGCAGCTTGCGGAGCGCGGGACCGACATCGCCAGCCACCCACCGAGCCCCAGCGTCGGCGGAGGGGCCGTGGGCCCAGCCGTTCTCGACGGTGATCTGCGGACCGTCGATCTCGATGACCCGGCCGGTGATGTCGCGGGCGTCCTCGGAGGCGAGCCAGGCGACGACCGGTGAGTTGTCCTCGGGGAGCGCCATCGCGGAGGTGTCGAAGGCGCCCTCGGTCATCCGGGTCTTCGCGACCGGTGCGATGGCATTGACGGTGACCCCGTAGCGGGCCATCTCGGCGGCGGCCACGAGCGTCAGCCCGGCGATCCCGGCCTTGGCGGCCGAGTAGGTGCCCTGCCCGATCGAGCCCTGCAGACCCGCGCCGGAGGAGGTGTTGACGACCCGGGCCTCCCGCTGACGTCCGGCCTTCGACTCCGCCCGCCAGTACGCACCCGCGTGCCGCAGCGTCGCGAAGTGGCCCTTGAGGTGCACCCGGATGACCGCGTCCCACTCCTCCTCGGAGGTGTTGACGAGCATCCGGTCGCGTACGAAACCGGCGTTGTTGACGAGGATGTCCAGCCCGCCGTACGTCTCGACGGCCTGTCGCACCATCGCCTCGGCAGCCGCGAAGTCGGCCACGTCGGCGGCGTTGGCAACCGCCTCCCCACCTGCAGAGACGATCTCGTCAACGACCTGCGAAGCGGGCGACTCACCGGTGCCCTCACCCGCCAGCGAGACCCCGAAGTCGTTGACGACCACCTTCGCGCCGTGGCGGGCGAGCTCGAGCGCGTGCGCCCGGCCGATCCCCCGCCCCGCTCCGGTGACGATCGCGATCCGGCCGTCCAACAGTCCGGTCATGTGAGTGCTCCCTGCGTCGATACGTACGTCGTCCTTGCCAGCTTGAACCAAGCAACTGCTAGGCTACCAAGCAATCGCTAGGTTAGGCAGTGCAGAGTCAAGGACGGACGCCATGGGCATCTCCACCGAGATCACCGACGAGCAGATCGCCGTCGTCACGATGAACCACCCGCCGGTGAACGCGCTGCCGGTGAAGGGCTGGTTCGAGGTCGCCGACGCGGTCACGACCGCCGCCCAGAACGGCGCGAGGGTCGTGATCCTGCGCGCCGAGGGCAAGGGCTTCAACGCGGGCGTCGACATCAAGGAGATGCAGCAGATCGAGGGGTTCGAGGGCATCCTCGGCGCCAACCGCGGCTGCTACGCCGCCTTCAAGGCGATCTACGAGTGCCCGGTCCCGGTCATCGCCGCTGTCAACGGCTTCTGCCTCGGCGGAGGGGTCGGGCTGGTCGGCAACGCGGACACGATCGTGGCCAGCGACGACGCCTTCTTCGGCGTACCCGAGGTCGACCGCGGAGCCCTCGGCGCCGCCACCCACCTGAGCCGGCTGGTGCCGCAGCACATGCTGCGTACCCTCTACTTCACCGCGCAGACCATCACCGCGCAGCGCCTGCACGAGCTCGGCTCGGTCCATCAGGTCGTCCCGCGGGATGAGCTCGACGAGGCCGCGCTCGAGGTCGCCAGGCAGATCGCGAAGAAGGACCCGCAGGTGATCCGGGCGGCCAAGGCCGCGCTCAACGGCATCGACCCGGTCGACGTGAACGCCTCCTACCGCTTCGAGCAGGGCTTCACCTTCGAGCTCAACCTCGCCGGCGTCGCCGACGAGCGCCGCGACGCCTTCGTGAAGGACGGACGATGAGCACCGCACAGACATTCCGTACGCCGCTGACGGACCTGACCGGTGTCGACCACCCGATCGTGCAGACTGGCATGGGCTGGGTCGCCGGCCCGCGTCTCGTCTCGGCCACCGCGAACGCGGGCGCGCTCGGCATCCTGGCCTCGGCCACGATGACCCTCGACGAGCTCGAGAAGGCGATCGTCGAGGTCAAGGGGCGCACCGAGAAGCCGTTCGGCGTCAACCTGCGCGCCGACGCCTCCGACGCTCCCGACCGCTGCCAGTTGCTCATCGACCACGACGTGAAGGTCGCGAGCTTCGCCCTCGCGCCCAAGCCCGAGCTGATCAGCAAGCTCAAGGAGCACGACATCGTCGTGATGCCGTCGATCGGCGCGGCCAAGCACGCCAAGAAGGTCGCCGGCTGGGGCGCCGACATGGTGATGATCCAGGGTGGCGAGGGCGGCGGCCACACCGGTGCGGTCCCGACGACCCTCCTCCTCCCGAGCGTCCTCGACGCCGTCGACATCCCCGTCGTCGCGGCGGGCGGCTTCTTCGACGGCCGCGGTCTCGCCGCGGCCCTCTCCTACGGCGCGGCCGGCATCGGCATGGGCACACGGTTCCTGCTCACCGCCGACTCCGCGGTTCCCGAGGACGTACGAAAGCGCTACCTGACCTTCGGCCTCGACGGAACCGTCGTCACCACGAAGGCCGACGGCATGCCTCACCGCCTGCTGCGCACGGAGTTCATCGACACGCTCGAGAAGGAGGGCGTGACCGCGAAGCTCCTCCGCACCCTCAAGCGCACCCGGCAGTTCAAGGAGATGTCCGGCCTGCCCTGGCGGACCCTCATCAAGGACGGACGGAGCATGGTCCACGGCGGCGACCGCACCTGGGCTGAGGTCGTCCTGGCCGCCAACACCCCCATGCTGCTGCGCGCCGGACTCGTCGAGGGCGACACCTCCGCCGGGATGCTCTCCAGCGGCCAGGTCGTCGGCCTCCTCGACGACCTGCCCACCTGCGAGGAGCTGGTCGACCGGATCATCGCCGGCGCCGTCGATCGCCTCAATTGTCTGGACGCGAGCCGCGCCTGAGCAGCACGCTTGCGCCATGGTGATCGAGGTCCGCCCGGCAGAGGTTTTCGAGGACGTACGCACCCTTGTCGGACCCAAGCGCCCCGACGCCAGCGTGTGCTGGTGCCTGAGCTACCGGATCCCGTCGACGATCAACAACAAGATGCGCGGCCAGGAGCGCGGGGAGTACGTACGAAACCTGCTCTCCGACGGTCCGCTGGGCGTGCTCGCCTACGACGGCGACGAGCCGGTCGGCTGGGCCGCCGTCGCCCCGCGCGCGGACACCACCTTCGCCCGCAACCGGAAGATCCCGCACGTCGACGACCTGCCGGTGTGGTCGGTGTGGTGCATCCGGGTCCGGCCGGGCCACCGCGGCCAGGGCATCTCCCACACGCTCATCGAGGGTGCGGTCGAGTTCGCGCGCGACCGCGGCGCCCCCGCCATCGAGGCCTACCCGCTCGACAA
Organism: Nocardioides luteus; assembly: GCF_015752315.1. Taxonomy (NCBI): domain Bacteria; kingdom Bacillati; phylum Actinomycetota; class Actinomycetes; order Propionibacteriales; family Nocardioidaceae; genus Nocardioides; species Nocardioides luteus. The sequence continues at coordinate 5,789,464 of NZ_JADOVJ010000001.1, read as the reverse complement.
CCAGGGCGCCAAGGTCGACCTGACGATGGCGTACGCCGGGCTCCGCAAGAACTTCGAGGCGGCGGGCTTCACCTGGGCCGCCGACACGACCTCGGTCCTGGCAGGTCACCCACGCGTGCTGATGCGGCGCGACCTGAGCTGACGACCCGGTTGACCAGGATCGCTACACTGACCTGCGTGAACACCGAGACGAGCCGCGTACGCATTGCGCTCGTCGCACTTTTCACGCTGATGCTCCCGGCGCTGATGAGCGTCGACCCCGAGCAGGCACTGCTCACCATAGCCGTCTCGACCGCGCTCGCGGCCGTCGCGGTCGGATCGCTCCACGGCATCAGCGCGTTCGCCCTGGTCAGGGCCCGTTCGACGGTCCCGTCAGACGCGTCCGACGGACCTCACCATCTAGCTGCCCGGGTCACCGACCCGGTCTGCTCCCCGCGCCGACCGCGCGCTCCTGAGCAGGACTGACCGCTCGCCCACCGGCGAGCCCGTCAGCCCTACCCACTCACGTCAGGAGCAAACCCATGTCCGTTCTCGCCCCGTTGTCGCACGCCCTCGCCGCCGTCCTCGCCGGCGCCCATCACGTCCTGTCCTTCGTCGGACCCAACGTCAGCTGGCTGCTGGCCATCGCTGCCGTCGTGGTGCTGGTCAGGCTCGTCCTGCTGCCGCTCGCGATCCGCGGCGTACGCCACGCCCATGCCTCCGCCCGGGCCCGCCCGCAGCTCCAGGCACTGACGAAGAAGTATCAGAAGAAGACGGCGAAGGGCAGCGCCAGCCAGGCCGACATGATGGCGATGATGGAGGAGCGCCGGAAGATCAACGACGAGCACGGCGTACCCCGCTTCGCCATGCTCGCCGCCTTCGCCCAGCTGCCGATCTTCCTGGCGCTCTACCACCTGCTCTCCGACGTCAGCCGGAGCAACGCGGTCGGCGCGATGAACGACTCGCTGGTCGACTCGCTCGGCGCCGCGACCTTCCTCGGCACGCCGCTGACCGGGCACGGCTATCTCTCCGGCGACACGACCCACCTGGTGATCACCCTCGGCCTCGCCGCGACCGCCGCCGCGGTCAGCTACCTCAGCCAGCGGCTGTGGGTGCTGCCCAACATGGTCCGCACCGACGTGCCCGAGTCGATGCTGCGGATCCAGGAGCTCATGCCCGTCATCTCCGCCGGCGGCATGCTCCTCGCCGGCAGCAGCGTCCCGCTCGCCCTGCTCGTCTACTGGGTCATCAGCGGCCTGTGGACCGCCGGCCAGGCCGCGGTCATCCACCACTGGTTCCCCACCCCCGGCTCCCCCGCCGCCGAGCGCCGAACCCTCAGGCTGCAGCCGGCCTGACCCGGCCGGTCCCGCAGTTGTGAAGCTGAGAGTGGTCTATAGGTCACTCTCAGCTTCACAACTCCAACCATCAGAGACGCTCGATGATGGTGACGTTCGCCTGGCCGCCGCCCTCGCACATGACCTGCAGGCCGTAGCGGCCGCCGGTGCGCTCGAGCTCGTTGAGGAGGGTCGTCATCAGGCGGGTGCCGGTGGCGCCGATGGGGTGGCCGAGGGCGATGCCGCCGCCGTTGACGTTCACCTTCTCGTGCGGGACGTCGAGTTCCTTCATCCACGCCAGGACGACCGAGGCGAAGGCCTCGTTGCACTCGAACAGGTCGATGTCGTCGACCGTGAGGCCGGTCTTGGCGAGGGCGTGCCGGGTGGCCTCGATCGGGCCGGTGAGCATCCAGACGGGGTCGTCACCGCGGACCGAGAGGTGATGGATCCGGGCTCGCGGGGTCAGGCCGAAGGTGCGTACGGCCGCCGCCGAGGCCACCAGCAGCGCCGAGGACGCGTCGCAGATCTGCGAGGCGACGGCCGCGGTGATCCGGCCACCGGGAGCGAGCGGCTCCAGCGCGGCCATCTTCTCGAGCGAGGTCTCGCGCGGGCACTGGTCGACAGCGAAGTCACCGACCGGCACGATCTCCCGGTCGAACCGTCCCTCGGCGATCGCGGTCTTGGCGCGCTGGTGCGAGGCCAGCGCATAGGCCTCCATGTCCTCGCGCGAGATGTCCCACTTCTCCGCGATCATCTCGGCGGAGCGGAACTGGGAGACCTCCTGGTCGCCGTAGCGCTTCACCCAGCCGGGCGACTCGGCGAAGGGGGTGGTGTAGCCATATTGCGCTCCCACCAGCATCGCCGCCGAGATCGGGATCGCGGACATGTTCTGCAGCCCACCGGCGACGACGAGATCCTGCGTACCCGACATCACCCCTTGAGCCGCGAAGTGCACCGCCTGCTGCGAGGAGCCGCACTGCCGGTCGATGGTCACGCCGGGTACGTGGTCGGGCAGCCCGGCCACCAGCCACGCCGTCCGCGCGACGTCGCCGGCCTGTCCGCCGATGGTGTCGCAGCAGCCCATGATCACGTCGTCGACGGCCCCCGGGTCGATCCCGGTGCGGTCCACGAGCGCGGCCAGCGAGTGGGCGCCGAGGTCGGCCGGATGAATCCCTGCCAGCGCCCCGCCTCGCTTTCCCACAGGCGTACGAACCGCGTCGATGATGAATGCCTCAGGCATCGGTGATCCTCTCGATCAGGCGCGCTGGCTGGAGACGGACACGACCTCGCCGGTCATGTAGGACGAGTAGTCGCTGGCCAGGAAGACCATGACGTTGGCGACCTCCCACGGCTCGGCGGCGCGGCCGAACGCCTCGCGGCCCTTGAGCTCGACGAGCAGCTCGGGCGAGGTGACCTTCTCCAGGAACGGGTGCATCGCCAGGGACGGCGAGACCGCGTTGACCCGGATGCCGTGCGGTGCGAGGTCAGCGGCGGCCGAGCGGGTCAGCGCCATCACCCCGGCCTTGGCCGCGGCGTAGTGCGCCTGCCCCTCCTGCGCCCGCCAGCCGATCACGGAGGCGTTGTTGACGATCACGCCGCGCTTCCCGGCGGCCACGAACCGCTGTCCGACCGCCCGGATGCACCGGAACGTCCCGGTCAACGTGATGTCGAGAACCTTCGACCACTGCTCGTCGGTCATCTCGAGCACCGACGCGGTGCCGCCGAGGCCGGCGTTGTTGATCATCACGTCGACGCCACCGAGAGGCTCGGCGGCGTCGAGCAGCGCCTGGACCTGGTCCTCCTGGGTGACATCGCAGGTCACAGCGGCGACCCGGTCTGCCCCGAACTCCTCCGCGAGCGCATCGACGGACTCCTTGAGCCGCCGGTCGTGGGTGTCGGACATGACGACCGCCTTCGCACCCTCCTCGAGCACCTTCCGCACGACCGCCGCCCCGATGCCCGCACCGGCGGCGGCGGTCACGACGACGACCCGCCCCTCCAGGAGCGAGTGGCCGGGGACGTACGCAGGGGTGGGCTGTTCCGCCCTTACTTGTGGGGACTTCATGCACGGGCCTCTCGTGGCAGGCCGAGGACGCGCTCGGCGATGATGTTCCGTTGGATCTCGTCCGAGCCGCCGTAGATCGTGTCGGCGCGGGAGAAGAGGTAGAGGGACTGCAGCCGGTCGAGCGCGTAGTCCTCGCCGGTGGTCAGCCCGGCGAGGCCGAGGACGTCCATCGCCAGCTCGCCGAGGTCGCGGTGCCACCGGGCCCAGAGCAGCTTGGAGACGCTCGCCTCGGGGCCCGAGGAGCCGGAGTCGTACGCCGACAGCGTCCGCAGCGCGTGCAACCGGAGCACCTCCAGCCCGACATGGGCCTGGGCGAGTCGCGCGGCGATGCCGGGGTCGTCGATGGTGCCGTTGGCACGCGCGGCCTCCTCGACCGTCTCCAGCTCGCGCGCGAAGCCGACCTGCTGGCCGATCGTGGAGACGCCGCGCTCGAACCCGAGGGTCGCCATGGCGACCTTCCAGCCGTCGCCGGGCTCGCCGACCACCAGGTCCGCGGCGGTGACCGCGCCGTCGAAGAAGACCTCGTTGAACTCGGAGGTGCCGGTGAGCTGCTGGATCGGTCTTACGTCGACCCCGTCCTGCGCCATCGGCACGAGCAGGTAGGACAGCCCGTGGTGGCGCTCGGAGCCGGGCGTCGTGCGGCACACGACGAAGCACCAGTCGGACAGGTGGGCGTTCGACGTCCAGACCTTCTGGCCGTCGACGACCCACCGGTCGCCGTCGAGCCGCGCGCGGGTGCGCACGCCGGCCAGGTCGGAGCCGGCGCCGGGCTCGGAGTAGCCCTGGCACCACAGCTCCTCCACCGCGACGATCTTGGGCAGGAACCGCTCCTGCTGGGCCGCGGTGCCATGCGCGATCAGGGTCGGCCCGAGCAGCTCCTCGCCGAGGTGGTTGATCCGGACCGGGGCATCCGCGCGGGCGTACTCCTCGTGGAAGATCACCTGCTGGAACAGCGGCAGGCCGCGCCCGCCGTGCTCCTCGGGCCAGCCGAGGCACGTCCATCCGTGTGACGCCAGGTAGCGGTTCCACGCCAGCCGGCCCTCGTACGACTCGTGGTCGCGCCCGTTGCCGCCGGTGCCCCGCAGCGCCGCCCACTCGCCGGTCAGATGGTCGGCCAGCCACTCGCGCACCTCGGCACGGAACGCCTCGTCCTCTGCGGAGTAGGTCAGGTCCATGCCGGACAACCTACCAAACCAAGCACTTGTTTGGTAGCGTCTGCGGCATGACTGAGGACGTCGTGACGTACGAGAGCCACGGGCCCGTAGCGGTGGTGCGGCTGAACCGGCCCGAATACCGCAACGCCCAGAACTCGAAGGTGACCTACGCACTTGACGCGGCGTTCACGCGGGCGACCAACGACGACGAGATCAAGGTGATCGTCCTCGGTGGCAACGGCAAGCACTTCTGCGCCGGCCACGACATCGGCACACCGGGCCGTGACGTCGACGAGAGCTTCGAGCGCAAGGCCGTGATGTGGTGGGACCACGTCGGCAAGGAGGGCGTCGACTCGCGCTTCGCGCGCGAGTCCGAGGTCTACCTGGGCATGTGCCGCCGCTGGCGGGAGCTGCCGAAGCCGACCATCGCGATGGTGCAGGGAGCGTGCATCGCGGGCGGCCTGATGCTGGCCTGGTCCTGCGACTTCATCGTCGCCTCCGACGACGCCTTCTTCTCCGACCCGGTGGTCAAGATGGGCATCCCCGGCGTCGAGTACTTCGCCCACCCGTGGGTCACCAACCCCCGCGCCGCCAAGGAGATGCTCTTCACCGGCGGCCGCTTCTCCGCTTCACAGGCCGAGACCTGGGGCATGGTCAACCACGTCGTACCCCGTGACGACCTCGAGTCCGAGACGCTGGCGCTCGCGGGGCGGATCGCCGAGATGCCGCGCCTGGGCCTGGCCCTCGCCAAGAAGGCGGTCAACCAGGCCGAGGACCTGATGGGCATGCGCGCCGGGATGGACTCCGTCTTCGGCCTCCACCACGCCGCGCACGCGCACAACGCCGAGGTCGGCAAGGACTCGCTCGCCGGGATGGACGCGAGGTCGATGAAGTCATGACCCTGGAGTTCACCGAGGCTGAGGAGGCCTTCCGGCTCGAGGCGCGCGAGTGGCTCGCCGCCCACAACCCCGGCCGGCTGCCGTCGATGGACACCGCCGAGGGCGCCGCGGCGCACCGGGAGTGGGAGCGCACCCTTGCCTCCGGCCGCTGGTCGGTCGTCACCTGGCCCGAGGCCTACGGCGGTCGCGACGCGTCGCTCACCGAGTGGGTCATCTTCGAGGAGGAGTACTACCTCGCCGGCGCCCCGACGAGGATCAGCCAGAACGGCATCTCGCTGCTCGCGCCCATCATCTTCGGGCACGGGACCGAGGCGCAGAAGGAGCGCTACCTGCGCGACATGACCGACGGCACCCTGGTCTGGGCGCAGGCGTGGTCCGAGCCGGAGGCGGGGTCGGACCTGGCCTCGCTCCGGGCGACCGCGACGCAGGTCGAGGGTGGCTGGAGGCTCAACGGGCAGAAGACCTGGAGCAGCCGGGCACCGTTCGCCGATCGCGGCTTCGGCCTCTTCCGGAGCGATCCGTCCGCGGAGCGGCATCGGGGCCTGACGTACTTCCTGTTTCCGCTCGACGCCGACGGCGTCACGGTCCGGCCGATCGACCAGCTCGACGGGACGCCCGGGTTCGCGGAGATCTTCTTCGACGACGTCTTCGTGCCCGACGACGACGTGCTCGGTGGCGTCGGTGACGGCTGGAAGGTCGCGATGTCGACCGCCGGCAACGAGCGCGGTCTGTCGCTGCGTTCGCCGGGCCGCTTCTGCGCCGCCGCCGACCGCCTGCTCGACCTGTGGCAGGCCGACCCCCAGCCGCACCTGCGTGACCAGGTCGTCGACGCCTGGATCGGCGCCGAGGCCTACCGCCTCTACACCTGGGGCACCGTCACCCACGTCGAGGCCGGCGGCTCGGTCGGCGCGGAGGGCTCGATCAACAAGCTGTGGTGGTCCGACCTCGACCTCTCGCTCCACGAGACCGCGCTCTCCCTGCTCGGCGCGGACGCGGAGCTCGCCGGTCGGTGGGTCGACGACTACCTCTTCTCCCTGTCCGGCCCGATCTACGCCGGCACCAACCAGATCCAGCGCAACATCGTCGCCGAGCGTGTGCTCGGCCTGCCGAGGGGTGGCCGATGAGATTCGGACGTACGCCGGAGCAGCACGCCTTCTCGGAAGCACTCGACGACCTGCTCGGTGCCGCCGACGTCCCGGCGGCGTCGCGCGCCTGGGCGACCGGTGACCACTCGGCGGGGCTGAAGCTGTGGCAGCGGCTCGCCGAGCTCGGTGTCACCGGGTTGCTGGTGTCGGAGGAGGACGGCGGCCTGAGCGCATCCGCCGTAGACCTGACCGTCGCCTTCGAACGGCTCGGCTACCACGGCGTTCCCGGCCCCTGGATCGAGTCCGTCGCCGTCGCTCCGCGACTCCTGCCCGGCACTCCCGACGCGGAGCTCCTCGCACGGCTGGCATCGGGCGAAGCGCTGGTCTCGGTGGCCCCGGGGACACGGGCGCTCGACGCCGATGTCGCCGAGCGGACCTACGCACTCGGCGCGACTCTCCGCCGAGCGGAACCCGGTGCCGAGCGGACGTCGGTCGACCCGACCCGGCGGCTCTTCGAGGTCACCGCCGGCGAGGAGATCGCCACGATCGACCCGGCGCCGGCACTCGACTTCGGCACGCTCGCCTGCTCCGCCCAGCTCCTCGGCGCGGGACTGAGACTCCTCGACGACTCGGTCGCCTATGTGAAGCAGCGCACGCAGTTCGGGCGCCCGATCGGCGAGTTCCAGGCGGTCAAGCACCTGCTCGCCGACGTACGCGTCGCCCTGGACTTCGCGGCTCCGCTGGTGCACAACGCGGCCGTCGAGCTCGACGCCGAAGCGCCGACGGCGGCCCGAGCGGTCTCGGCCGCGAAGGTCGCGACCGGCGACGCCGCCTACCTCGCCTCGCGCACCGCGCTCCAGGTCCACGGCGCGATCGGCTACACCCGCGAGTTCGACCTGAGCCTGTGGATCCTCAAGGTGCGCGCGCTGGTGGGCGCCTGGGGCACCCCTGCCGAGCACCGCGCGCGGATCCTCGAGTCACTGGTGGAGGCGCGATGAGGTTCGCGCTGACCGAGGAACAGACCGACCTGGTCGCGACGGTGCACACGCTGATCGCCAAGCGGGCCGCGTCGATGGATCTGCGGGCGGCGATCGCGACCCCCGAGGGCTACGACACCACCCTGTGGCAGACGATGACCGAGCAGATCGGCGTGACCGCCTTGGCGGTCCCCGAGGCGTACGGCGGGGTCGGCTGCTCCTACATCGAGGCGCATCTCGTCCTCGAGGAGCTCGGCGCCACGCTCACGCCGTCGCCGTTCGTCGGCACGCTGCTGGCGACCCAGGTCCTGGCGGCCGCCGGGATCCCGGCCGCCGGTGAGCTGCTGGAGCGGATCGCCGCCGGGACCACGGCCGCCGTGGTGGTCCCCGGCTCCGACCTCGTCATCGACGCCGTCGGCGCGGAGATCCTCCTCGTGCTGCGCGGCGACCAGGTCCACGCGGTGGATCCCTCGGCGGTCACGGTCAGCGCGACCCCCGCGATGGACCCGACCTGGAGGTTCGCGACGGTCACGGTCGACGCTCCCGGCGACCCCATCGGCACGGTGGACCCGGCGTACGTCACCACCGTGGGCGCCACCATGATGACCGCCCTCCAGGCCGGAGCCGCACGCGAGGCGCTGGAGCGTACGGTCGCCTATCTCAAGGAGCGCCACCAGTTCGGTCGCCCGCTCGGCTCGTTCCAGGCGCTCAAGCAGCGCTGCGCCGATCTGCTCGTCCAGGTCGAGACGGCCAGGACGATGAGCTGGGCCGCAGCCTGGGAGCTGACCCAGCCCGCACCCGATCGACGTCTCGTCCACGCCGCCAAGACCTGGTGCTCCGACGCGTTCTCGCAGGTCGCGGCCGAGATGATCCAGCTGCACGGCGGGGTGGCGATCACCTGGGAGCACGACGCCCACCTCTACTTCAAGCGCGCCCACGCCACCGCCCAGCTCTTCCGAGGAGACACGTGAACAAGACTCCGCTCGACAAGACATTGCCCCTCACCGAGGTCGCCGGCAAGCTCGAGTCCGGGATGACCATCGGGATCGGCGGCTGGGGCTCGCGCCGCAAGCCGATGGCCCTGGTCAAGGAGATCCTCCGCAGCGACGTCACCGACCTCACCGTGGTCGCGTTCGGCGGCCCCGACGTCGGCCTGCTCGCCCGCGCCGGCAAGATCCGCAAGCTGGTCTACGGCTTCGTCAGCCTCGACTCGATCCCGCTCGACCCCAACTTCACCCGCGCCCGCGAGCGCGGCGAGATCCCGGAGACGAGCGAGTACGACGAGGGCATGTTCGTCGCCGGCCTTCGCGCCGGGGCGAACCGGCTCAGCTTCCAGCCCATCCGCGCCGGCCTCGGCAGCGACGTGATGGCGATGAACCCCGACCTCGAGACGGTGAGGTCGCCCTACGACGACGAGGAGTACGTCGCCGTCCCCGGCCTCCGCCTCGACGTCTCGCTCATCCACCTCAACCGCGCCGACGCGGCCGGCAACGGGCAGTACCTCGGCCCCGACCCCTACTTCGACGACCTCTTCGCGATGGCCGCCGACACCACGATCCTGTCGGTCGAGCAGATCGTCTCCACCGACGATCTCACCGCCAAGGCCCCGCCGCAGACCCTCCTGGTCCCCCGCATCTTCGTCAACCACGTCGTCGAGGCGCCCGGCGGCGCCCACTTCACCAGCTGCGACCCCGACTACGGTCGCGACGAGGAGTTCCAGAAGGCGTACGTGGCGGCAGCCAAGTCAGAGTCCGACAGCGACTGGACCGAGTTCGAGGAGCGCTACCTGTGACCACCCAGACCATCACGCGGGCCGACATCTGCGTCGCCGCCGTCTCCGACGCCTTCAAGGGCTCCGGCGAGGTGCTCGCCCACGCCGTCGGGATCGTGCCGGCCATCGGCGTACGCCTGGCCAAGGCCACCCACACCCCCGAGCTCGCGCTCAGCGACGGCGAGGCGTTCATGATGGCCGAGGCTCCCCCGCTGCTGAAGACCGCGGCGGCCGGCGGCACCCCCGAGGCCTGGGTACCGTTCCGCAGCATCTTCGACATCGTCGCCAGCGGCCGCCGACACTCGATGATGGGCGCCAGCCAGATCGACCGCTACGGCAACCAGAACATCTCCTCCATCGGCGACTGGCGGCAGCCCAAGCGTCAACTGATCGGCGTACGCGGCGCTCCGGGCAACACCGTCAACCACCGTGTCGACTACTGGGTCGCCAAGCACTCCGCCCGGATCTTCGTCGACCGCGTCGACGTCGCCAGCGGCGTCGGCAACGACCGCGCGGTTGGCACCGCGGCCCGTTTCCACGACCTCGGCGTCATCGTCACCAACCTCGCCGTCTTCGGCTACGACGACTCCGGGCTCGTCAAGGTCGTCTCGATCCACCCCGGCGTGGCCCCCGAGGAACTGCAGGAGGCCACCGGATTCCCGATCGACGCCGCCGACGCACCCCTCACCCGTGAGCCCACTCCGGACGAGTTGAAGATCATCGAGGCGGAAGACCCCAAGGGCCTCCGCTTCAAGGAAGTCCACTAACCCCTCGCCCCACCCCGCCGGTCGAGCCGCCGGAGCCGCTAGGCGGAGGCGTGTCGAGACCAACACGGTGCCATCGAGCGCAGAGGGGACCGTGTTGGTCTCGACACGCTCGGCCGCAGGCGGCCTCGCGGCTCGACCAGCGGTGGAAGCGGCCTCGCGGCTCGACCAGCGGTGGGGGTCAGGCGAGGATGCCCGCGTGGAGCAGCTTCAGATACTGCTCCGAGAGCGTCTCGGGGGTGTGCCGCCCGCCGGGGCGATACCAGGAGACGGTGGACCAGACGCCGTCGCGGATGAACCGGTAGGTCAGCGCGGGATCGAGCGAGGCCTGGAAGACGCCCGAGGCCTGGCCGGCCTCGATGACCCGGATCCACAGCGCCTCGTTGTCACGCGAGCGCTCGGCGACGAACTCGAAGCCCTCGACGGTCGCGAGGAAGGACGCTTCGTTCTGGTAGAGCGCGACGGCGAGCCGTTCGTTGTGGATCGTCCGGAAGGACTCCGCGATCAGCCCGTCCAGGTCGGCCTGGGGGTCGACACCGGACTCGACGATCTCGGTGAACCGGGCGTTGAGCCCGTCGAGGAAGCCCGACAGCACCTCGGTCAGCATCGCCTCCTTGGAGCGGAAGTGATGGTAGAGCGAGCCCGAGAGGATCCCCGCGGCGTCCGCGATGTCGCGTACGGTCGTCTGGGAGAACCCCTTGGTCGCGAACATCTCGGCCGCCAGCGTGAGCAGCTCGGCCCGCCGCGACGACCCCGACGCCGTCCCCCGCCTTCTCGGCGCAACCCCCGTGTCAGTCATGGACGAAGTCTACCAAACAAGCAGTTGCTCAACTACGCTTGCCCGGGTGACCCCGCGCACGATCCCCGCCCTGCTCGAGAAGGCCAAGCAGACGTACGCCGACCAGCCGGCGATCGTCGACGGCCCCACGACGCTCACCTACACCGAGCTCGCCGACGCGGCGGAGAAGGCGGCGCGTGCCTTCCTCGCCAGCGGCGTACGCAGCGGCGACCGGGTCGCGATCTGGGCGCCCAACCGCTGGGAGTTCCCGGTCGCGGTCCTCGGCGCCCAGACGATCGGGGCGGCCGTGGTGCCGCTGAACACGCGCTACCGGGGCCATGAGGCGCGCGAGATCCTCGAACGGTCCCGCGCGACCGCACTCATCACCGTCAACGGCTTCCTCGGCACCGACTACGTCCAGATGCTCCACGACGCCGGCCCGCTCCCGGAGCACCTGCTCACCGTCGTAGACCTGGCGAGCGGCTGGGACGAGTTCCTGGTGAGAGGCGACGACACGACCGAAAAGCGTCTCTCGGACGCCAAAGCGACCGTCACCCCCGACACCCTCGCCGACCTGCTGTTCACGTCCGGCACCACCGGCAAGCCGAAGGGCGTGATGAGCGCCCAGCGCCAGACGATCGGCGTCGCCGACGTCTGGGCCCGCGGCGCCGCGCTCTCCCCCGACGATCGCTATGCCATCGTCAACCCGTTCTTCCACGGCTTCGGCTACAAGGCCGGCTTCATCGCCGCATTCACCGCGGGCAGCACGGTCTACCCGATCGCGACCTACGACCCCGCCCAGGCGCTGAAGCTGATCCAGGACGAGCGGATCACCGTCCTCCCCGGCGCCCCCACGATCTTCACCACGCTCATCAACCACCCCGACCTGAAGGCGTACGACCTCTCCTCGCTGCGCTTCGCGATCGCCGGCGCCGCGAGCGTCCCGGAGAGCCTCTTCGCCGACATGCGCGACATCCTCGGGATCGACGAGGTCAAGGGTGCGTACGGGCTCACCGAGTGCATGGTCGCGACCACGACGCGCCCCGGCGAGGACCCCGAGCACGTCGCCAAGGTCGTCGGCCCGGCCGTCGAGGGCCTCGAGATCCGCACCGTCACCGCGACCGGCGACGACGCCGAGCCCGGCGAGGACGGCGAGGTCTGGATCCGCGGCGACAACGTCATGCTCGGCTACTTCGAGAACCCGGAGGCCACCGCCGAGGCGATCGACGAGGACGGCTGGCTCCACACCGGCGACGTCGGCTACCTCGACGAGCACGGCTGCCTGAAGATCACCGACCGGATCAAGGACATGTTCACCGTCGGCGGCTTCAACGTCTATCCGGCCGAGGTCGAGAACACCCTCGCCGGCCATCCCGGCATCGTCGAGGCCGCGGTCATCGGCGTCCCCGACGCGCGCCTGGGTCAGGTGGGCAAGGCCTTCGTCGTCGTACGTGACGACCTGGACCCCGACACCATCGCGACCTGGCTCAAGGACCGCCTGGCCAACTACAAGCAGCCGCGGGCGTACGTGCTGGTCGACAGCCTCCCGCGCAACGCCAGCGGCAAGGTGCTGAAGACGGATCTGCGCCACACCTCGATATAGGCAGGACACCCTTCGGGGCGGGGGTATAGGTTTCCTCAGCCCGTATTTACTTTCCCCCACGGAGGCCTTCGATGCCCCGACGCGCCAAGATCGCGTCCATCTCCGGCACCACCCTCGTTCTCGGCGTGGCCGCAGTCGCGATCCCGCTGACGCTGAACTCCGCCACCGCCGAGCCGACCACGTCCGGCCCGCTGGCCGCGTTCGACGCCGCGAACCGGGAGCCGTCCACCCTTCCCGCCGGCCCGGTCGAGTCCCACCTCGAGGAGGTCGCACTGACCACCTCGACCGGCAAGGCGACCGAGCACGCGACGAAGGTCGACAAGCCCCGCACCGACGTCATCAAGAGCGACCCGCAGGACGTCACCGGCTTCGGCGTCGTCGGCGTGACCTGGTCCGGCGAGATCGCCGACGGCGTACGCCCCGAGGTCCGCACCCTGAAGGACGGCGTGTGGTCCTCGTGGAGCCCGATGGTCGTCGATGTCGAGGACCACGGTCCGGACGCCGGCACCGCGGAAGCCAAGGGGGTCCGCCCGGGCACCGACGAGTTCCTGGCCGGGCACGTCGACCAGGTGCAGACCCGGATCATCGTCCCCAACGCCGCCGAGATCCCCGGCGACCTCGAGCTCGCGGTGATCGAGCCAGGGAAGCCTGAGGACACGGTCGAGGAGCTCCCCGAGATCGAGACCGACAAGGACAAGCCCCGGGCGACCAGCGTCCACGCCGGCAGCAAGGACTCCGACCTCAACCTGGTCGCGTCCACCTACACCTCGAGCCCGACGATCTACAGCCGTGCGCAGTGGGGCGCCGACGAGACGATCCGCGAGCAGACGGCCCCGAGCTACCGCCAGATCCACGGCGGTTTCGTCCACCACACCGCGGGCACCAACGACTACACCGAGACCGACGTCCCCAGCATCATCCAGGGCGTCTACGAGTTCCACGTGAAGACCCGCGGCTACCGCGACGTCGGCTACAACTTCTTCGTCGACAAGTTCGGCCGCATCTGGGAGGGCCGCCACGGCGGCGTCGCGCTGCCGGTCGAGGGCGCCCACACCAGCGGCTACAACTACGACAGCTTCGGTGCGTCCGCGCTCGGCTGCTTCGACACGGTCGCGGCCGGCTGCCCTGACGACACCGGCGCGACGCAAAACCAGCCCACGGACGCGATGATCCAGGCGTACGGCTCTCTCTACGCCTGGAAGCTCTCGCTCCACGGCGTCACCGCCAACGCCACCAACGTGACCCTGACCAAGACCGACGGCACCAAGACGGTCTTCCCGCACGCGATCAACGGCCACCGCGACGCGGGCACCACCGTGTGCCCGGGCGCGAACCTCCAGGCCAAGCTCCCCGACATCCGTACGCTCGCCGCCAGCCTGCAGAAGAGCTGGAGCGGCCGCGACCTGGAGTCCCACATCGCCGGCACGAGCCACTCCGACTTCGTGGCACGACGGGCGTCCGACGGCCGGATCTTCACGCTGCGTACGGGCGGGTTCGCCGGGTTCAGCTCGACCAGGACGTCCACGACGGTCGGCAGCACCGTGCGCGAGGCCGTGGTCACCCCGGACATCACCGGCGACGGCAAGGCCGACCTGATCCAGGTCCGCGACGACGGCTCGGCCGGCATCCGCAAGGGCCGCGGCGACGGCACCTTCGCGGCGGTCTTCAAGAACCTCGGCAGGAGCACGTTCTCCGGCGTCTCCAAGATCACCGCGACCGGCAACATCGGCGGCACCTCGGCCAACGACCTGGTCGGCAAGAACGCGAAGGGCTACCTGGTCCGCTACACCGGCAACGGCTCCGGCGGGTTCACCCGGGCAGGCAGCACGCGCTCGCTGAGCGGCTTCGACAAGCTCGCCGCGACCGGTGACGTCAACAAGGACGGCAAGCGCGACCTGATCGGCCGCAAGTCCGGTGCGCTCTACTACTTCAAGGGTTCCGGCTCCGGCACGTTCGGCTCGCCGGTCAAGCTCTCGACCCAGAGCCCGTCGTGGTCCTCGCTGGTCCAGCTCAGCGGCTACGGCGACTTCACCGGCGACGGCCGCGGCGACCTGATCGGCCGGGACTCGTCCAACCGCGGGTGGATCTACCCGGCCTCCGGCTCGGGCTTCGGCAAGCCGCTGGGGCCGTACGCGGACGTCAACCGCACCCTCGTCGGCGCGGTCAACCTCGTCGGCAACAGCCTTCCTGACCTGGTGCTGAAGTCCGGCTCGACGCTCTACGTCAAGCCGAACAGCGGCCGGGTCAGCCTGGCCGCGCCGGTCGACAGCGGTATCACCCTGACGAGCGCCACCGCGCTGATGAACGCCGGCGACTGGAACCGCGACGGCAAGGGCGACTTCCTGGCCAAGATGTCCGACGGTTCCGTACGCCTCTACCGCGGCTACGGCACCGGCAAGTTCGCCAGCCCCGTCACGATCGCGACCGGGCTCGGCACGGTCAGCGTCATCGACGCGGTCGGCGACGTCACCGGCGACGGCTATCCGGACCTGATGGGCCGCGTCTCCGGTGGCACGATCAAGCTGTGGCCGGGCAAGGGCTCGACCCAGGTCGGCGCCTCGATCGTGATGCGCACCTCGGCAGCGGGCACCCGCCTGGTCGGCGTCGGGCGCTGGAACAGCAGCAACACCCCCGACGTGCTCTTCGTCAACGGCACCAGCACGGTCGTCCACGAGAGCAACGGGCCCGGCGGCCTGGTCTCCACGCAGACCCTGTCGATCAACCTGTCCGGCTATGACGCGGTGCTCGGCGTACGCGATCTGCGGGCCTCCTCGGGCGGCGACCTGATCGTGCGGTCGGGTAGTTACATCTACGCGCTGGAGCGCAACAGCGCCGGCACCGGCGTGACCCGCACCTACCTGGGTGCGCTGTCGGGCTACAACCTGCTGGGCTGACCCGAGCCGTGAAGCCGAGAGTGGCCCCTGGGTCACTCTCGGCTTCACAGCTCACGCGGAGAGCTGGCGTTCCTGGTTGACCCGAAGCGCCTTCTCGGCGAGATCGGAGCCGGCCGAGGCGTACAGGTTCAGGACGGCGTGGGCGCCGCGCTTCTTGAGCTCGTCGCGCTCCTCGGGGCGCAGCGCGATGGCGGCGACCGTGCCCTTGAACCCGAGCTTGCGGAGCAGGTCCATGGCGAGCAGGTTGTCGCCGTGGAAGGGCATCGTGAGGACGACCAGCTCCATGCCGGCGCCCTTCTTGACCCGCTCCCAGAAGTCCTGGTCGGTGGCGTCGGCCTCGACGACGTCGAAGCCCTCCTCCTTGAGCGAGGCCGCCCGCAGCGAGTCGTGCTCGACCGCCAGCACGTGGTAGCCCTGGGTGTCGCGCAGCTCCTCGTAGGTCGTACGTCCCACCCGGCCCATCCCGACCACCAGCGCCTTGGCGTCGCCCAGGTTGATCGGCCGGTCGGCCTCCTGGAGCCGCTCCGGCCTCCGCTCCGGCAGCAGGCGGTTGAGCAGGTTGATGAGCTTAGCGGCGTACGCGTTGAAGACGGCGGCCACCAGGAACGAGAGCGAGGTCGCGACCGCGAGCACGGTCTGCCACTGCGCCGAGGCCAGCCCGGTCGCCGAGGCGATGACGATCACGATCAGCCCGAACTCGGAGTAGTTGGTCAGCGTGAACGAGGCCAGCGTCGCGGTGCGGTAGCGCAGCCCCATGACGGTGAAGATCACGACGTACGCCGCGGCCTGCAGCGGCAGCAGGATCTGCAGCACGGAGGCCAGCGCCAGGTCCTCCAGCGAGGGCACCCCGGTCAGCCCGATGCTCAGGAAGAACGCGATGAGGAAGAGCTCCTTGGTGCTGAACAGCAGCTTGGCCAGGGCCGGCGCCTTCGCGTGCGACCCGAGGAGTACGCCGACGACCAGTGCCCCGAGGTCGCCCTTGAGCCCCACGGTCTCGAAGAGCCAGTAACCCGGCACGAGCGCGATCGCCAGGCCGAACAGAGCGGTCAGCTCGGCGGAGGTGATCCGGTCCCAGATGCGGTGGGCGAGCCAGGCGCCGGGGAGGAGCAGCACCAGCGCGAAGACCCACGGCGAGGGCCAGTGACCCTTGGAGATCGTCAGGAACGCGACCGCGACGATGTCCTGCATGACCAGCACACCGATGGCGATCCGGCCGTAGAGGGTGTTGTTGTCGTGGCGCTCGTCGAGGACCTTGATCGCGAACACGGTGCTCGAGAAGGAGAGGACGAACGCGATCAGCGCCATCTCGCCCAGGTCGGCGTCGGCGAGGAGCGCGAAGCCGAGCGGCGCGATGCCGGCCAGCAGCCCGACGCCGATGATCACGCTGAAACCGAGGTGGGCGAAGGTGCTCAGCCACACGTCGGGCCGGAGCAGCGACCTCACGTCGAGCTTGAGGCCGATGCCGAACAGGAGCAGCGTGACGCCCAGGTCGGCCAGCGTGTGCAGGCCCTCCAGCTCGCCGACGCCGGCGGCGTGCAGCCCGAACCCGGCCGCCAGGAAGCCGACCAGCGGCGGGAGCCGGAGGAACATCGCGACCAGCCCCGCTCCCAGTGCGACGAGCAGATAGAGCGCGGTCAGCGACATGTTCGGATATCCCCCAGGCTGAAACTCGACGTTCCGACGCACGTACGATACCGCGTGATACCACTTCGGGTTACGCTGGGTCCATGGCTATGACTCTGCGACTCAGCGAGGCCGACGACCGGCTGCTGACCGACCGCGCCCGGACGGAGAACCGGTCCAAGCAGGAGATCGCCCGCGAGGCCATCCGGGCCTACCTCAACGACCACGACCGGCGCATCGAGGACCTCGAGGACGATCTCGCCATCGCGCGCTACTCGCTGCGCCGCGAGCTCGGCGAGGTCCGCTACACCCCGCACGCCGAGGCCCGCCGCGCCCTCGGTCTCGACCGCCCGCTCGGCGAGTGACCTATCAGGTCGTCTGGGCCGACGAAGCGTTGCAGTCGGCCGAGGCGTACGTCGACGACGACCCGATCGGCCTGATCCAGGTCTTCGACACCGTCGACACCCTGGCCGAGACCCCGCGCGATGTCGGTGCCTACGCCTGGGGCAAGGACCGCTACCGCCTCCGCGTCGGCCGCTACCGGATCGTCTACGTCGTCGAGGAGCGCCGGATCACTGTCGCGGTCATCCACCTCGGCCGGCGGAGCGTCTGACCCGCCGCTTCTACCGATTCGGCGGGATCAGGACAGCCGCTCGATGACCAGCGCCATGCCCTGGCCACCCGCGGCGCACATCGTCTCCAGGCCGTAGCGGCCGCCGGTCTCCTGCAGACCGTGGAGCAGCGTGGTGGTGAGGCGGGCACCGGTGGAGCCGAAGGGGTGGCCGAGGGCGATCGCGCCGCCGTTGACGTTGACCCGCTCGGGGTCGAGACCGATCTGGGCGATGCTGGGCAGCACCTGGGCGGCGAAGGCCTCGTTCATCTCCACGAGGTCGATGTCGGACGCCGAGAGCCCGGCGCGGGCGAGCGCCTGACGGGACGCGTCGACCGGCCCGAGGCCCATGATCTCGGGCGAGAGCCCGGAGACCCCGGTCGAGACGATCCGGGCCAGCGGCGTGATGCCGAGCTCGGCGGCGCGGGTGTCGCTTATGATCACCAGTGCGGCCGCGCCGTCGTTCAGCGGGCAGCAGTTGCCGGCGGTGACGGTGCCGTTCTCCCGGAACACCGGCGCCAGCCCGGCGACCTTCTCGAGGGTCACCCCGGCCCGGGGCCCGTCGTCGGTGGAGACGACCTCGCCGGACGGCAGCGTCACCGGGGTGATGTCGCGCTCCCAGAAGCCGCGGGCGGCGGCGGCCTCGGCGCGGTTCTGGGAACGTACGCCCCATGCGTCCTGCGCCTCCCGGGTGACGCCGCACAGCTCGGCGACGTTCTCGGCGGTCTCACCCATCGCCAGGTGGTAGTCGGGCAGCTCGCCGGACTCGCGAGGATCGGTCCAGCCGGTCCCCGCCGCCACCCGCGCGGAACCGCGCTCGCCCGCCTTGAGGAACTCCTCGGCCTTCGTGTCCGGCATCCCGTCGGCCTTGCCGCGCTCGTAGCGCGACACGCACTCGACCCCGGCGGAGACGAACGCGTCCCCCTCGCCGGCGCGGATCGCATGGAAGGCCATCCGGGTGGTCTGCAGCGACGAGGCGCAGTAGCGGTGGACGGTGGTGCCTGGCACGGCGTCCAGGCCCAGACGTACGCCGACGACCCGGCCGATGTTGTAGCCCTGCTCCCCCGCGGGCTGGGCGCAGCCCATCATCAGGTCGTCGATCTGCGCCGGGTCCAGCTCCGGAACGGAGGAGAGGGCGCTGCGTACGATCTGCTCGGCCAGCTCGTCGGGACGCAGGTCCTTCAGCGATCCCTTGAAGGCACGGCCGATCGGCGAGCGGGCGGCAGAGACGATGACTGCTTCGGGCACGTTTTCTCCTCAGGAGTTGGGGGTGTGCTGGAGGAAGGCGGGCCACTCCCCGCCGCCGTCGACGGCGAGGACCGCACCGGTGATGTGCGTGGCGAGCGGGGAGGCGAGCATCAGGCAGGCGTCGCCGATCTCCTCGGGGGTCCCGAAGACGCCGCGCGGGATGGTCGCGGCCACCGCAGCCCGCTGCCCCGGGCTGCCGTAGTGGTCCTCGGACCCGGGGGTGGCGACGATCCCGCAGGAGATGGCGTTGACGCGTACGTCCGGAGCCCACTCGACCGCGATCGACCCGGTCAGGCTCTCCACGGCCGCCTTCGCGGCACCGTAGACCGCGGTCCCGGGGCTGGGCCGCCGTGCCGAGATCGAGCTGATGTTGACGATGGACCCGCGGGAGGCCTTCAGCGCCTCGTACGCCGCCTGGCAGACGTAGGCGGTGGCCAGGAAGTTGATCGCCGAGATCTTCTCGTGGAAGCGCGGCGACGCGGTCACGAAGTCGGCGTAGGGCGCGCCACCGGCGTTGTTGACGACCACGTCGAGCCGCCCGAGCCGCGAGGTGATGGCGGCGATCCACGCCGCGACCTGCTCGGGATCCCGGACGTCGACCTGGGAGAAGACCGGCTTGCGACCGTCGATCACCGGCAGCTCGGCCGGAGCCGTCCGGCCGCAGATCTCGACCTCCGCGCCGGCCTCGAGGAACCGCGCGACGATCCCGGCGCCCACCCCGCGGGCGCCACCGGTCACCGCGACCACCTTGCCGCTGAAGTCGATCTCGACTGCCATGTCCGGCAGTCTAGAGCGCCTACCAAGCAAATGCTAGGTTGATGGTCACGGTGACCGGTTGAGAGTCAGAGGCAGAAGCCTCAGACGCAGTGCACGTCCACCCAGTAGGTGTGCTCTCCGCTCATGTGCTTCTTGACCAGCACCGGAACGGTGACCGAGCCGCTCGCGTCGGGCAGGAAGGTCTGCCCGGCGTAGTGCACGTCATCGATCTCGCAGCCGGCCTGGTCACTCACGGTGATCTTGTGCAACCCCGCCTCCGCGGCCTCGACGTGCGCCTCGTGGAACGCGAGGACCGCCGGGTTGTACTCGGAGTACTTCACGTTGTGCGCACCCAGGGTGTCGGTCCACTCGGCAGCCAGACCGTCGATGAACGGCCCGCCGTGCCGCGAGAACCGGGTGTCGATCTCGACGATCGCCCGGGCCCGGACCTTGAAGTTGTCGGTCTTGCTGTCGGACGGGACGAAGCCGTGCCGGTTGCCGGGCGCGGTGGAGTCGAGCGCGGCGTACGGCGTCAGCCAGACCTTGTACTCGCCACCGTTGTTCGGGGTGTCGAGGTAGGGGAACAGCTGAACGGTGATGCCGCCGTCCTCCGCGTCGGTGCCGGTCGCGTGCGCGCAGCCGCCGCTGGGTGCGACGCTGACGAAGCGGCCGCTGTCGTCGACCTGGACCAGGCGACACTCGACGGCGTCGGTGGAGAGCAGCGTCTTGCCGGACGGGTCGGTCACCTGGAAGGCGTAGATCCCGGCAGGCAGGCCGGCGGCGTCATCGGGCGCGTTGATGCCGGGACCACCGTTGAGGTAGACGTCCTGCTTGGCGGCGTAGTGGTTGAGGTTGACAGGCGCGCCGGAGACGTCGGTGGTGAAGATCGCGCCGGAGAGCTGCAGCAGCGGCGCAGCCGAGGCCGGCATCGACCAGAGCGCCGCCGCGGCGACCCCCGCCGCGACGGCACAGACGAGCTTTCGGATCATGGGTTTCCCCCTCAGATAGGTCGGACCTCGAGTCTTCGACGCGACCCGGTAAAGGCTTCCGTCCGGCCCTCGGGTATCACCCGAACCGGGTAGGCCCCCGGAGATGTGTGATGGGCCACGTTCGCTCCACCCTCGGAATACCGGAGAGTCCCTCCGTATTGCCTCAGGAGTGGACCGAGGCCATCAGTCCTCGGCAGACCTGAGAGGAACCCTTCCTGTGAGCACGACCGCCGTCGACAACTTCACGGACGTGATCCGGTCCCGCCGCTCCGCGCGGGCCTTCCTGCCCGACCCGGTGCCGGCCGACGACATCCGCGGTGTGCTCGAGGACGCCCAGCGCGCCCCGTCGCACAGCAACACCCAGCCCTGGGAGGTCCACGTCTTCTCCGGCGAGGCCCGCGACCAGCTCAGCAACGCGATGCTCAAGGCGTTCGAGGCCGGCCAGATGAGCCCCGACTTCACCACGACGTACGGAGACGACGACAGCGTCCACGTCCAGCGGTCGCAGCGTGCCGGGGCCGCCCTCTACGGCGCCATGGGCATCGCTCGCGACGACGCCGACGGGCGCACCAAGGCCGTCGCCGAGAACCTCCGCTTCTACGGTGCGCCCCACGTCGCCCTGCTCTTCGTGCCGGAGCTCGGCGATGTCGTACGCGCGGCCAACGACGTCGGCATGTACGCCCAGAACTTCCTGCTCTCCCTCACCGCCCGCGGCTACCACGGTGTCCCGCAGGGCATGCACGGCCTGTTCGCCGACGCCGTCCGCGCCCACCTCGGCCTCCCGGCCGACCTCAAGCTGCTCTACGGCATCTCCTTCGGCACCGCCGACCCCGAGGCCCCGGTCAACCGCGTCGCGATGGGCCGCGCCCCGCTCGACGAGCACATCGTGCTGCACGACACCTCGCTCTGATCGGTCGCGCCGAGCTGTAGACAAGCTGTAACACGTCGTTCGTAGTACTTCTCGCCCTATCAGAACGACCGGATAGTGCTACGAACGACGTGTTACACGTGCGGCCCCCGCTCAGCAGGCCGCCGCAACCCCGCGGATCTCCGCCACAGACGTACGCTGCGCCCGACCCGCCGCGAAGATGCTGACCGCCACCGCGAGCAGGAGCCAGAGGACCAGTCCCCCGACCGGCGCACCGACCGCGGCACCGCTCTGCGCGACCACGACCCCGCGCAACGCCTCGGCGGCGAGCGGGACCGGCAGGATGCCGGCGAGCGCACCGAACGGCGCGGACGCCGTGGCGACCGGCAGCAGCCCGCCGAGGGAGACCAGCTGCAGGGCGAGGAAGGCGAGCGAGATCAGCCAGCCGCGACGCTGGCCGGCGAGCGCGACGACGGCCTGGTGGACCGCGACGAAGACCACCGCAGCAAGGACCGCGACCCCGACCGTGGCGACCGGCTCCGCGAGATCCGCGCCGAGAAGACGGGCCGCTCCGACGAGGAGCGCCGCCTGCACCAGTCCGATCAGGGCCGCCGGCCACAGCCCGACGAAGGCGAGCCGGCGTGCCGTGAGAGCCTCGCGCAGCCGCTTGGCGGGGAAGGCCGGACGGAGCAGGTAGACGGCGAACGCCCCGAGCCACAGCGCCAGCGCGATCACCGCCGGCGCCAGCCGGGTCGCTCCCGAGGTCGATGCCGCGGACGCGACCGAGACCTGCACCGGGTCGGCGACGACCTCGGCCTGCTTCTCACCGGGGACCGCGATCTGCGAGGCGCCGTCGTCGAGACCAGACGCCAGCGAGGAGGCACCTTCGTTCAGCGAGGATGTCCCGGAGGAGAGATCGTCGGCCCCGGTGGCCAGCGACGCCGAGCCGTCCTCGAGCTGCTTGGTCCCCGACGCCAGCCGGTCGGCCCCGGAGGCCAGCTCGGTGGCGCCGTCGTTCGCCTCACCGACACCGGCGGAGAGCTCCCGCGCCCCGGAGGCCACACGCGCGTTGGCCGAAGCGAGCCGGGACGCCCCGGACGCGACCTTCCCGGCACCGTCCGCCGCCGACGAGATCCCGCTGGCCAGCTCGGGGGCCGCCTGCGATAGCGCGGAGGCACCCGAGGCCACCTGGTCCGCCCCGGCCGCGAGCTGGTCGGCCTGCGCGCCTCCGGAGCCGACCGCCTGCGCGGTCGCGCCGCACAGCTGCGGCTTGGAGGCCGCGAGCAGCGGGTCGCTCGCGCACGCCTGGGCCCAGCCCTTGGCGAGCTGGGTGTAGCCGTCCACACCCTCCGACACCTGCGCGGCACCGGTGGCGAGCGCCGAGGTCTGCGACGGGAGCTCCGCGGTCGACCTCTCCAGCCGGTCGAGCCCGCTGCTGAGCTCGTCGGCGCCGGCCGACAGCGAGGACGCACCCTTCGACGCCTTGCCCGCGCCGGTCGCCAGCGATCCCGCACCCGACTCCAGCCGGGCGGTCCCGCCGGCGAGCGAGTCGAGGCCACCGGCGACCTGCGAGGCGCCGTCGGCGGCGCCGGAGGCACCGGAGCTCAGCGCGCGGGCACCGTCGGCGACCTTCCCCGCACCCGAGTCGGCGGCAGCAGTGCCGTCGGCGAGCTGATCGGCACCATCGGCGGCGTCGGTCAGGCTGGTCTTGAGCTTCCCGGTCTCGTCCCGGACCCCGTCGAGGTAGGTGGTCGTCACCGTACGTCCCAGGGTCGACGCGGACTGCCGCGCGACCTGCCGCGCGATCTCGGCGGTGACCTCGCTGGAGGCGTCGGACGCCTCCACGGTCACCCGGCCGGCGCTCGGGTCGCTGCCCTGCACCCCCGACAGCGTCTTGGAGAGATCCTCCGGGATCGTGATGACCGCGGCGTACTTCCCGTCCGCATAGCCGGAGCGCGCGTCCTCCTCGTCGGTGAGCTCCCAGCCGAGCGTCGGCCCGGACGAGCCGGAGCCCGAGGAGGAGACCAGGTCCGCGGCGAGCGCCCGCCCGGCGTAGATCGTCTGCTTGTCCTTCCCGCTCCCCGTCGTCACCGGCTTGTCGAGGTTCACCACCGCGGCGGGGACCTTGTCGAGGTTGTCGGTGCGGTCGCCGAGCGCGACGAGCGCGAGCGCCGTCACGACGACCGGCAGCAGGATCGCGGCGGCCACCAGGCGGCGAGCGCCCCACCATGATTTCGTACGTGTCATCGGACTGTCTCCAGATCGGCGGCCGAAGCCGCGGGGTCGGTGAGCGCAGGAAGCGCGCGGGCAGGCTCGGCGCACGCGAGGGCGTCCGCGACCTGCGGTACGGCGGGCAGCGACGGCATGCCGAGCAGCACCGTCGTGCCCCGCGAGGTCAGCGCGGACAGGGCCGCGAGCTGACCGGGGTCGAGCGTGGTGGGGCTGTCGATCGCGACCAGCGCCGGGACACGGCGCGCACCCCCGAGCCGGAGCGCGGCCGCGACGTCGTCGACGAGCGCGGCCCGGGCGCGGACGGCTCCCGCCTCCTCCGGCAGCAGCCGGTCGAGCACGACCAGCTGCCCGGAGAACCCGAGCCGCCCGGTGATCGCGGCGAGCGCAGCGGAGCGCGCCACCGGGTCGGACCCGTGGACGATCCCGAGCCCGCCCGGGCGAAGGTCGAGCGTGAGCGGCGCGAGCGCCCCCGGCACCTCGACCTCGTGCGCCCGCACCGCGACCTCGCCGTGAGCTGCGACGTAGTCGGCGTGCTCGAGGTGGTGGACGAGCGCCTCACCCTCGATGTCGAGGACCGGCAGCCGCCGGTCCAGCCAGCGCGGCAGCCACCAGGCACCCCGCCCGAGCAGGGCGAGCACCGCCGGCACCAGCGTCATCCGCACCAGGAACGCGTCCACCAGGACACCCACGGTCAGACCGAGAGCCATCGGCTTCACGATCGGGTCGCCGTGGGGCACGAAGGCCGCGAAGACGCCGATCATGATGACCGCGGCGGCGGTGACGACGCGGGCGCTGGCGGCGAACCCGGTGTCCACGGAGCGTCGGGCGTCGCCGGTGTGTACGAAGTCCTCCCGCATCCGGGAGACCAGGAACACCTCGTAGTCCATCGCGAGCCCGAAGAGCACGCCCATCAGGATGATCGGGAAGAACGCGATCACCGGCCCGACCTTGGCGACGTTGAACAGGTCGGCGCCCCAGCCCCACTCGAAGACCGCGGCGACCACTCCGAACGAGGCCGCCACCGACAGCACGTAGCCCAGCGTCGCCTTCAGCGGGACCGCGATCGAGCGGAACACGATCGTCAGCAGGATCAGGGAGAGCCCGACGACGACGGCCCCGAAGGGCAGGATCGCCCCGGAGAGCCGCGCGCTCACATCGATCGCGACCGCGGTCTGCCCGGTGACCCGGACGTCCTCGATCCCGAACCGCTTCTCCAGGTCGGCCGAGTCCGCGCGGATCTCCTTGACCAGCGCGGCGGTCGCGGGGTCGCTCTTCTCGGTGGTCGGGTAGATCACCACGAGCCCGAGGTCGGCGGTCCGGTTCGGCGTGGCCAGCGCGACCTTCTGCACCCCGTCATAGCCGCCCAGCGCCTTGCCCAGGGAGTCCATCACCCCGATCGGGTCGGTGGTGTCGATGATGTCCGCGGTCACGAACAGCGGCGCGTTGTAGCCGGGCCCGAAGTCACGGCTGATCAGGTCGTACGTCTCCCGCGGAGCCGACCCCGGATCGGCGCTGCCGTTGTCGTTGAGGCCCAGTGCGAGATCGCGCGCCGGGATCGCCAGGACGGCGATGACCAGCAGCGAGACCACGACGGTGAGGACCGGCACCTTGGTCACCAGCCGCACCCAGCGCGCCCCGAGAGTGGTGGCGTGAGGCCGTCCCTCCGCGACAGCCTCACGCCGGTGGGCCCGAGACCCGGGCTTCGGCCGGAGCCGCTCACCCGCGAGCGCGAGCAGCGCCGGCACGGCGGTGAGCGCGACGAGCACGGCGACCAGGACGGCCGAGGCCGCTGCGTACCCCATGACCGCGAGGAACGGGATGCCCGCGACGACGAGGCCGCACAGCGCGATGATGACCGTGACACCCGCGAAGATGACCGCGCTGCCGGCGGTGGCGACCGCCCGGGCGATCGACTCCTCCACCTCCAGGCCGTGAGC
This sequence comes from Nocardioides luteus, assembly GCF_015752315.1. Classification (NCBI taxonomy): domain Bacteria; kingdom Bacillati; phylum Actinomycetota; class Actinomycetes; order Propionibacteriales; family Nocardioidaceae; genus Nocardioides; species Nocardioides luteus. The sequence goes on along the minus strand of NZ_JADOVJ010000001.1, from coordinate 5,763,898 downwards.
GAGCTGGCTGCGGTGCCGGGCGATCACGAACAGCGCGTAGTCGATCCCGACTGCGAGACCGATCATCAGCGCGAGGGTCGGGGTGGTCGCCGAGATGTCGGTGACCGAGGCGACCGAGAAGATCCCCGCCATCGCGATCCCGACCCCGAGCAGCGCGGTCAGGATCGGCAGACCGGCGGCCAGCAGCGACCCGAACGTGATCGCCAGGACCAGCAGGGCGATGAGGACCCCGATCCCCTCGGTCGCGCTGACGTGCACCCCGGTGACGGAGTACGCATCGCCGCCGACGTGCAGCTCCAGCGACGATCCCGACGGCAGCTCCGCGGCCTTCTCCAGATCCTCGGTCACGCCCTCCGGGAGCTCGTCCAGGTCGAGGTCGAACTGCACGGTCGCCAGTGCGTCCCGGCCGTTGTCGCTGACCGTCCTGCTGTCCTTCGCCAGAGGATCGGTGACCGTCGCGACGTGGTCGACCTTCTCGACCGCGTCGAGCACCTCCCGGACCTCCGTGCGGTGGTCCTCGATCTTCTCGCCCTCGGGAGCGACGAAGACGAGCTGGGCCGAGGTCCCGGAGACCTCCGGGAAGCGCTGGGTGAGCGCATCCAGCCCCTGCTGGGACTCGGTGCCCGGGATCGTGAAGTCGTCCTGCAGCTTGCCGCCGAGCGAGATGGTCAGCGCACCCAGCAGCACGGCGAGCAGGAGCCAGAGCGCCAGCACGGTCTTGGCGCGGCGCGCGACCAGGCGGCCGAGCCGGTAGAGGTAGGAGGACATGTTCGATACAATAATGCATTCAATACAAAAATGTATCTTCCGGGTATGTGAGGATGGCTACATGACCGAGGTGAAGGCCCCCCGACGACGTACGAACACCCGCGCGCGACTGCTGGCCGCCGCCGTCGACGTCTTCGTCGAGCGGGGTGCGCGCCGGGTCACCGTCGACGACCTGGTCAGCGCCGCGGGCTACACACGGGGCGCCTTCTACTCCAACTTCAACACCGTCGACGAGGTGCTCCTCGAGGCGTTCAAGGAGGAGTCCGAGAGGCTGATCGAGGCCGTACGCACCGCCGTCGGCGAGCAGACCGACGCGGAGTCGAGCGGATCGCTGATCGGCGCCGCCTTCGACGCCGTCGGCCCCATGCAGGACCGCTGGTTCGTCCTGCAGAGCGAGGTCGTGCTGCAGAGCCTGCGCGACCCCGACGCGCGGGACATCATCTCGGCGACGTTCACGACGCTCAGCGAGCAGCTCGTCGAGGTCGTCGGGCTCGCCCTCGACCGCCTCGACCGCACGTCCACGATGCCGACGGACCTTCTCGCCCAGACGCTGATGGGTGTGTTCCTGCACAGCCTCACGATGCGTACGATCCACCCCGACGACCCTCGGGCCGACCGGCTTCTCGACGACGCGCTCCCGCAGATCATCGATGGGCTGTCCATCCCGAGGACCTCCGCCTAGGCTGAGGCAGATCCCACTCTCGGGTCGACTCTCAGGGGGTTCTCGCTATGGGCGCACCGACATGGGTGTGGCTGGTCACCGTCGTCGCGATCGTCGGTCTGCTCGGGTTCGACTACATCTTCCACGTACGCAAGGCCCACACGCCGACGCTCAAGGAAGCGGCCACGTGGTCGGCGATCTACGTCGCGATCGCGCTGCTGTTCGGCATCGGCGTGCTGGTCTTCGGCGGCGGCACGATGGGCGGGGAGTACTTCGCCGGCTACATCACCGAGAAGGCGCTCTCGGTCGACAACCTGTTCGTCTTCCTGATCATCATGACCAGCTTCCGGGTGCCCCGCGAGGACCAGCAGAAGGTGCTCCTCTTCGGGATCACGTTCTCGCTGATCGCCCGCACCGGATTCATCTTCGTCGGCGCCGCGCTGATCAACACCTTCGCCTGGGTCTTCTACCTGTTCGGGCTGATCCTGCTGATGACGGCCGGCAACATGCTGAAGCCCGACGACGACTCCCACGGGGAGAACTTCGTCGTCCGGCTGGCCCGGCGGCTGTTCCACGTCAGCGAGCACTACGACGGCGACAAGCTCTTCACGGTCGAGGACGGCAAGCGCATCCTGACCCCGATGCTGCTCGTGATGGTGGCCATCGGCGGCACCGACATCCTCTTCGCCCTCGACTCCATCCCGGCGATCTTCGGCCTCACCCAGAACGTCTATCTCGTCTTCACCGCGACCGCGTTCTCGCTGCTGGGCCTGCGCCAGCTCTACTTCCTGCTCGACGGCCTGCTCGACCGGCTCATCTTCCTGTCCTACGGCCTGGCCGCGATCCTCGCCTTCATCGGCGTGAAGCTGATCCTGCACGCGCTCCACGAGAACAACATCCCGTTCGTCAACGACGGCGATCCCGTGCACGTCGTCGAGATCAGCACCGGCCTGTCCCTGAGCGTCATCCTCGGCGTACTCGTCGTCACCATCGTCGCCTCCCTCTTCAGCAAGCGCGGCCGCGCGAAGAACGCCATCGCCAACGCCCGCCGGCACGCCGCCGCCTACCTCGACTCGGAGTACACCGCCGACCCCGCCGAGCGCGAGCGCATCCACAACGCCCTCCTCGCCGAGCGCGACATCATCGTCGCCCTCGGCCCGAAGTACCTGCAGATCGCCCGCGAGGAGACCCCGCTCATGGAGCTGCTCGAACGCGCTCTCGCCAGTCATTCCGCCGCCGTGGACCGCGGCGAGGCCACTCCCGCGGGACCGCCGAAGATCCTCCGCGAGGAGTAGCCGTCAGGCGGCGTGGCGGCTCCGGAAGGTGGCCGGCGAGGTGCCGTGGAGGCGCTTGAAGGCAGCGCTGAGGGCGAACGGGCTGGCGTAGCCGACCCGGGAAGCGATCGCCGACAGGGTCATGTCGGTGCCGACCAGCAGGTCGGCGGCCAGGGCGAGCCGCCACCGGGTCAGGTACGCCAGCGGCGGCTCGCCGACCTGCTCGGTGAAGCGCCGGGCCAGGGCGGCGCGGGAGAGGCCGACCTGTTCGCCGAGGCCCGCCACCGTCCAGGGCAGCTCGGGGTGCTGTTCCATCGCGCGCAGCACCGCGGCCACCGCGTCGTCGGCGGGAAGAGCCGGGGAGGCGGAGAGCACCTCACGCACCGCCTTGACCACGAGTACGTCGAGCAGCCGGTCGAGCAGGGCCGTCTGGCCGGCCTCGTCCCGCGCCAGCTCCGTCGACAGCAGGTCCACGACGGCGGTGTCGAAGCCGCGCAGCACCACACTCCTCGGCAGCCGGGAGAGCAGCAGCGAGCCGACCGACGTCTCGCGCTCGTAGGTGCCGATCAGCATCACGGTCGAGTCCGGCGAGCGGCTGTTTCCCCAGGTGCGTACGCCCAGCGCCAGCTCCTCGTCCAGCAGCGCCCCGCTCGGGTCGATGCAGACCTGGCCGGGAAGGATCCGGATGTCGGTGGGGCGATCGGCCGAGTCGGCGACGACGTACTTCGCCGGCCCGCGGCACACGATCACGTCGCCGGCGCCCACCTCCTGCGGCCCCTCTCCGCCGGTGAAGACCGCGTCGCCGCGCGCGATCGCGATGACCGTGAGCGGCGCCTCGTCCTCGGTCGTGATCGACCACTCCCCGGCGAACACGGCCTTCAACAGGAACGCGCGCTGGGCCCGCGGACCGTCCAGCAGCAGATCCAGCGACGACATGGTGAGACGATAACGCATCCTGTCTGGAGTCGCACGTATTCCATCGTCGCTCGTACCCGAGCAGATTAGAGGCATGACAACTCTCATCACCGGCGCCACCGGCAAGACCGGCCAGCGCGTCGTCCACCGTCTCCGAGCCCTCGACCACGACGTACGCGGCGTCACCCGACACTCCACCCCGCGGTTCGACTGGCACGACCGGACCACCTGGGCCGAGGCCGTCGCCGGCTGCGAGTCGGCCTACCTGACCTTCCAGCCCGATCTCGGCCTGCCGGACGCGGACGAGATCATCGGCGCGTTCGCCGCCGAGGCGGTCGCCGCGGGCTGCACGCGGCTGGTGCTGCTCTCCGGTCGCGGCGAGGACGGTGCCGAGCGTGCCGAGAAGGCCATGATGGCCTCGGGCGCCGACTGGACGATCCTGCGCTCGGCCTTCTTCCTGCAGAACTTCACCGAGGGTGTGTTCACGAACGAGCTGGCCGCCGGGTCGCTCACCATGGTCGAGCACACCGCCGCCGAGCCGTTCGTCGACGTCGACGACATCGCCGCGGTCGCCGTCGCGGCCCTGCTCGACCCCGGCTACGTCGGCCGGGTCCTGGACCTCACCGGACCACGGCTGGTCACCTTCGAAGAGGCGGCCCAGGCCATCGGCGGGCCGACCGTCACCTACCGCTCCGTGCCGACCGAGGACTACATCGCGACTCTGATCGCGGCGGGGTTGCCGGCAGCGGACGCGGCCGGACTGGCGTACCTCTTCGAGGAGGTGCTCGACGGACGCAACGCCTACGTGACCCGCGACGTCGAGTCGGTCCTGGGCCGCCCTGCGCGAAGCGTCGACGATCTCCACAGGGGTGAGCGGCGATGAGCGAGGTCCTGCTCACGAGCGCGAGGCTGCTCAACGGCGTCACCGCCGGGATCTACATCGCCTTCCTCGTCGCGTTCATGCCCGCGCTGCACGGCCAGCCCGACGAGGTCTACGCACGGGTCATGAACCGGCTCAACGCGGTCATCGTCAACCCGGCATTCCTGGCCTTCTTCCTCGGTGCCCCGCTCTTCGCCCTGATCCTCCTCGGCTGGCACCGGACGCCGCTCTCCGTCACCGCCGCCTGCCTGGCCGTCGCCGCCGTCGTCATCACCTTCGCAGCGAACCTGCCGCTGAACGACGCCCTGGCGAACGGCGGCACCGTGGCCGCGTTCGAGAGGCCGTGGCTGATCTTCCACACCCTGCGAACCCTCACCGCCACCAGCGCCTTCGTCCTGCTCAGCCTGCCCGCGGTCGCCCGGACCTAGCAGCAGACGACCTGCTGCACCTTGAACAGGCTGTCCTCCTGGCGCTGCATGTTGACGTAGCCCTGATCGACCCAGACCACTCGGAAGAGCCCGTCCCCGAGGTCCTCGACCCGCCTCTCACCGCCGGCGTCGAGGTCTTCGAGGATGTGGAAGTAGAAGCCGTCGCCACCGTTGGCGTCATCGGTGCAGTCCCAGGCGGCCGGGTCGTCAAGGTCGGGCATGTAGAGACCCGCGGCCTCGCAGTCACCGGCCTGGAGCGCGTCGACGAACCGTACGGCCGCGGTCTCCGCTCCGCTGACCGGCTGCCCCGCAGCGGTCTCCCCGCCGTCGGCCGGCACCTCGGCCGGGCCGCCACGCACCACGAACCAGGTCGCGGCGCCGCCCAGCACCAGCGCGGCACCGACGGCGGCCGCGACGAGGGCGACGTTGCGCCGGCGACGCGCCGGCTGCGGGGTCGGACCCGGCGAACGGAGCACGGTCTGAGCATCCGCAGGAGGAGGTACGGCGACCGCCCGTCCCTCAGCGGCAGCGGTGAGTGCCGCGGCGAAGCTGCCCGCGTCCGGCCAGCGGTCCTCGGCCCGCGGCTCGAGGGCGCGCATGATCACCGCCGACACCGTGGCCGGCACGGGCGCGACCGAGCCGAGCTCGGGCACCCGGGAGGCGACCGTCAGCGCCGGCGCGGGCGAGCGGCCGGCGAACATCGCCCACGCGACAGCACCCAGGCTGCGTACGTCGGCACGATGGTCGATCGGCAGCGTCTCGTCGAACTGCTCGGGCGCCATGTAGGCGGGCGTCCCGATCTGCCTGGTCACCTCGGTGTGCTGGTCGAGGGCACGTGCGACGCCGAGGTCGGCGACCATCGCACGCAGCCTGCCGTCGGACCCGCCGGCCAGCAGGATGTTGGCCGGCTTCACGTCGCGGTGGATGACCGAGCGCACGTGCAGCGCATCGAGACCGGATGCGGCCTGGGCCACCAGATCGGCCACCAGCTGCGGCGGCATGCCCTGCGGGTGCTGGGCGATCAGCTCCGCGACGCTGCCCGCGTCGGCGTACGCCATCACGAAGTAGGGCGCACCCTCCGGAGTCTCGCCGATGTCATGCACCGACACGACGTGGCTCGAGTCGACCGACCGGAGGAACCGGGCCTCCTGCAGGAACCGCTCCCTGATGTCGGCCGCCTGGGTCCACTGCGCACTGAGCACCTTCACGGCGACAGGCGAGTCGAGATCCGGGTCGTGATAGAGCCACACTTCCGCGAAACCGCCGGAACCGAGGGGCTTGACCTGGCGCAGGCGCCCGAGGGTCTGGGGAAGGGTCACCGGGACATTATGGGGGCGATCGTCAGGCGGGTTGGCGCGTACCGCTGACTGCGCGCCGGCGGGCCTCGGCACGGAACTTGGAGGGCGATGAGCCGACCACGCGGCGGAACGCGGTGCTGAACGCACTCTCCGACTGGTAGCCGGTGGCTCGTGCGAGGTCGGAGATCGACAGTGTGTCGCGAACGAGGGCGTCGCGAGCCAGGCTCATGCGCCAGTTGATGAGGTACTCCAAGGGCGGAACCCCGACGTGCGCCTTGAATGCCTGGGCGAACGCGGAGCGCGACATGTGGCTGATGTCGGCGAGCTCCTGAAGGCTCCAGGAGTGGGCCAGGTCCGAGTGTACGGCGCGCAGGGCGGCCCCGATGCCGTCGTCGTTCAGGGCGCCCAGCCAGCCACGGGCCCAGCCGGCCTGACCGGCGTGAGCGCGCAGCATGTGCACGAGCAGGACCTGCGCGAGGTGGTTCTGCACCAGCGGTCCGCCGGCGGCGACCATCCCCACCTCGGTGGCCAGGTGCTCGATCAGCTGCGCGAGCCGCGCTCCATGAGGATCGCCCGCCCGGACGATCACGAGCGTCGGGAGGAGATTGGTCAGCAGGGCCGCGTTCTCCTCGTCGAACCCGATGTGTCCGGCGCAGAGGTAGAGATCGTCCTCGGACTCCGGACCGATCCGGACGAACCCGTCCTCGGCGCCCGCCCACACCGCCTCCGCCTCCTCTGGTCGCCGGCCGGCGTCGGGCGAGCTCGCCAGGACGTACGGTGGCGGGTTGCCCAGCATGAAGGTGTCACCTTCCTGCAGGAGCACCGGCTCGCGCCCGTCGAGGATCAGCCAGCACTCGCCGCGTACGAGGCCGCCGATCCGCACGTGCAGGAACGCGTCGAAGCTCAACGCCCACTCACCGACGGCCCGAAGGCTGGGGCCGATCACCGTGTGGGGCCTGAGCAGTCCGATCGCGTCAGCCACGGGATCCCGAAAGCCGATCATCGAGGGCGCCTCCTGGACGATCGATAAAGAATGGCGGACTCTGAATTATGGATATTACTCCGAAGCGGACGCAGTATCGATCTCGTAGGTAGATCACCTGCACACGAATCGAGAGAGAAGCGATGGAGAAGAGCCACATCGGACAGTTGGACGGCAAGACCGCGGTGGTCACCGGCGGCAGCAGCGGAATCGGTCTCGCCACCGCACTGCGGCTGGCGGACGAAGGAGCGTACGTCTTCGTCACCGGGCGGCGAGAGGCAGAGCTGGAGGCGGCCGTCACGGCCATCGGACCGGAGCGGGCGACGGGCGTGACCGGCGACATCTCCGAGCTGGCCGACCTCGACCGGCTCTACGACGCGGTCCGAGCCCGCGGGAGAGGTCTGGACGTGCTCGTGGCGAACGCGGCGGTCGGCACGTTCGTGACGTTGGAGGAGACCACCGAGGAGCACTTCGACCAGATCTTCGGGATCAACACCCGTGGCACCCTGTTCACGGTCCAGAAGGCGCTCCCACTGCTCAACGACGGCGCCTCGGTCATCCTGATCGGCTCCACGGCGGCCGACCGTGGCATGGAGGCGTTCGGTGCGTACGCAGCGTCGAAAGCGGCACTGCGCTCGTTCGCCCGGACCTGGTCCGCCGAGCTCAAGCACCGCGGCATCCGCGTCAACGTGGTCTCGCCGGCGTGGATCGAGACCCCTGGCGGCACCGCGGCCTTCGGCGACGAGGAGACCGCCCGGGCCATCAAGGAGCACGTCGAAGCGACCGTGGCCAAGGGCCGCATGGGACGGCCCGAGGAGGCTGCCGCCGTGGTGGCGTTCCTGGCCTCGGAGCAGAGCAGCTATGTCGTCGGCTCGAACCTCTATGTCGACGGCGGAGCGAACCAGATCTGAGAGGGTCACGAATCCTTCCGCCGACGACGCCCTGGACGTGGTCGCCACGGCTGACCCGTAGGTCAGAGCTGTTCGGGTGGAGCCATCCGGTAGACGAACTCGCCGAGGCCGGACTGCGAGATCGCGAAGATCGCACCCGCGAGGCCCTCCTGGGTGGCGGCCATGCTCAGGTCGCCGAGACGGACCGCCTCGTATCCGGCATCGTGGCTCAGCTGACCGACGACGCTCTCGGCCTGGTCGTCGCCGGACCACAGGTTGCTCGGTCGTACGCGGGCGTCGGCGACCCGGCCGAACAGCGAGGCGAAATTGGTGCTGAACACCTTGGCCGTGGCCCCGCCGGTGACCGACTTGACGTACTCGGCGTTGGAGGCGAACCCGGCCGGCGGGCGGGCACCGCCGTAGAGGTTGGTGGCGTCGAGCACGGTCTTGCCCTCGAGCCCGGCAACCGACGACAGCGCTGCCTCCACCGCGGCTCCCGGTACGGCGAGCAGAACCGCTTCGGAGCCGCCGGCGTCGCCACCGGCCCGCCCGAGCCTGTTCACGTCGTGGCCGGCGCGCTCCCACAGATCCGCCAGTCCACCGCCGATGTTGCCGCGGCCGATCACGGTGATCTTCATGCCGACCACGTCCGAACCTCGCCGTACGCCGGCGCGATGCCGGAAATCCTGTGACTCATGATTCCTCTCCTGAATGCTCGAGAACGAGAAGTGCGCCGGAGGGGCAGCGCCCGATCACGTCTCGCAAGATCTGAGCGGTCCCCTCCGAATCGGCGCGGGCCGGGTCGATCCACGGCCGCGCGGCGGTGTCGAAGACGGTGGGCATCCCACGTACGCACTCGGCCGCGTGCTGGCACACATCCCCGTCGAAGGAGACGTCGACCACTGGCCCGGTGTAGGTCTTGCGTGCCATGGTCAGTCCTTCGCCGTCGACGCGGGCACACGCTTCACGAGCGGGACGTACTCGCGGTGGTTCGCGATCCAGCCCTTGATGAACGGGCACAGCGGCATCACCTTGCGCTGGCTGCCGTCGCGGACGTCGTCGAGCGCGAACCTCGCGATCGCGGAGCCGACGCCCTTCCCCTCGTACGCAGGGTCGACCTCGGTGTGGGTGAACACGATCAGGTCGGTGGCGAGGATGTACTCCGCGAACCCCACCACGGATCCATCCACCCGCGCCTCGTAGCGCAGGCGCTCAGGCGCATGTACGACCTCGAGGTCGATGTCTGTCATCTCGTGTCCTTGCTCGAAGTCTCGGATCGGTGTCGGTCAGCGCGCCGACGTGCCAGCACCCGCAACGCTACTATCTATTTGTTTGCACGCACAAGTAGATTAGCTGCAGACTCCCTTCCATCGTTAGGACCACGCATGCAGTTCGGGATCTTCAGCGTCGGGGACGTCACCCGCGACCCGACCACCGGCTACACCCAGAGCGAGGCCGAGCGCATCCGCAACCTCGTCCGCATCGCGCAGCGAGCTGACGAGGTGGGCCTGGACGTCTTCGCCATCGGCGAGCACCACAACCCGCCGTTCATCCCCTCCTCGCCCACGACCCTGCTCGGTCACATCGCGGCACTCACGGAGCGGATCATCCTCAGCACGTCGGTGACACTGATGACGACCAACGACCCCGTCAAGGTCGCCGAGGACTACGCGATGCTCCAGCACCTCGCAGGCGGCCGGCTCGACGTGATGCTCGGGCGGGGCAACACCGTCCCGGTCTATCCCTGGTTCGGGAAGGACATCCGCCAGGGCGTTGCCCTGGCGCTGGAGAACTACAACCTCCTCCACCGGCTCTGGCGTGAGGACGTCGTGGACTGGGAGGGCAAGTTCAGGACCGCGCTGCAGGGGTTCACCGCGACGCCGCGACCTCTCGACGACGTCCCGCCGTTCGTCTGGCACGGCTCGATCCGGACTCCGGAGATCGCCGAGCAGGCGGCGTACTACGGCAACGGCTTCTTCGCCAACCACATCCTCGCTCCCAATCTCGCCTTCAAACCGCTCGTCGACCTCTACCGCCAGCGCTTCGAGCACTACGGCCACGGCACCGCGGCGCAGGCGATCGTCGGCCTCGGCGGCCAGGCCTTCATCGCCCGCCGGTCGCAGGACGCGGTCGAGAGGTTCCGTCCGTACTTCGAGGCCTTCCCCATCTTCCGCGGAGCGAGGCTGGAGGACTGGATGACGGGTACGCCGCTGACGGTCGGCAGCCCCCAGGAGGTCATCGACAAGACCCTGACGTTCCAGGAGGGCTTCGGCGACTATCAGCGCCAACTCTTCTCCGTCGACGGCCTCGGCCTCCCGGTCGAGGTCGCACTGGAGCAGGTCGAGATCCTCGGCACCGAGGTGGTCCCGGTCCTGCGCAAGGAGATGGCGGCGCGCCGCGCACCCGGCGTCCCCGAGGCACCGACCCATGCCTCGTTGGTCGCCGCCAAGTACGGCGACGGCGAACCCCGCCAGCCCCGGCCGAACCCGAATCGTGGCGACAACCTGTCCGGCCCCTCCCCCTACCACGACAGCGACCCGAACATCGCAGCACAGTTCCCGGCGGCCCTGTGATGAGCGAGGTGACCATCGCGGTCCTCACCGCCGGTGTCAGCGACCCGTCCTCCACCCGGCTCCTCGCCGACCGAGCAGCCCAACGCACGGCCGACGCCCTGAGCGCGTACGACCTGCGGGCGACGTTCCGTTCGATCGATCTGTCGACGATCGCGGTCGACGTCGCCCAGGCGCTGGTCTCAGGCATGCCGAGCCGACAGGTCAGCGCCGCCATCGAGAACCTCGCCGACGCCGACGCGATCATCGCGAGCACCCCGGTCTACAAGGCGGGGATCAGCGGACTGTTCAAGTCCTTCGTGGACCTTCTCGACAACGATCTGCTCATCGCCAAGCCGGTCATCCTGGCCGCCACCGGAGGCACTGACCGGCACGCCATGGTCGTCGACGAGCAGCTCCGACCACTGTTCGCGTTCCTGCGGGCGATCCCGATGCCGACATCCCTGTACGCCGCCCCCGACGACTGGAGCTCACCAGAGCTCGGCGATCGGATCGCCCGAGCCGCCGGCGAGCTGGCCGTCTTCGTACGCAACGGGACCGGCCCGCAGATCGCCGAGCAGAACTGGGGCCGCCATCGACACCAGTTCGGCGGCAACGCCGAGGGCGCACCTCAATCGATCAGCGACGTCGACTTCTCCACCGACCTGATGCGCCTGGCGGCTGGCGGCGACAGGGCACAGGAGACGTGACGACGCTCGTTCGCGAGGATCAGCGGGGCGACCGGCGGCGAACCGGCGGCCCGGCCTCGGCCTGAGCGATCCTCGCGAGCGCGTCAGCGAACGCGGCCAGATCGACGTCCTGGAGATGATCCATCACGTGGCGGCGCACGCTCTCGAGATGCACCGGCCAGGCCTTCTCGAGACACGTCAGCCCGGCCGGGGTCAAGCACGCCAACTGGCCGCGACCGTCCGCCGTCGAACGGACCCGCTCGACCAGACCCGACCGCTCCAACCGCTCTACGACCCGCGTCAGCCCACTGACCGAGATCGATACGTAGTTGGCGAGCTCACTCATGCGCAACGAATGCTCGGGGGCCTCGGACAGGTTCATCAGCACGGTGTACTCGGTGAGGTTCAGGCCCTCCGACTGCATGAGGTCGGCGTCGAGCACCCGCGGAATCACCACGACCGCCCGCCCCAGCGCACGCCAGGCAGTCTCCTCCTCGGGCGACAGCGGAGCCACCTCCCCAGCTGCTGGCCGACCGTCCATACCAACGAGGCTAGCGTGTAGTTGCTTGACGTAATAACGAGAGGCAGCGGAGGGTGCAGACAAGAAGAAGGCCCCTCACCGGGCTTCTCGCCTGGTCAGGGGCCTTTCACTACCTTTCACGTTCTGCGCGCCTGTAGGGATTCGAACCCCAAACCTTCTGTTCAAGATCGCGTAGGCCGATCTCTCGGCCGATCTCGTCCATCTTCGGTTCGGCTCGCAGCGTCTCTGCCTCCGACCAGCAGAAACGTCCGACACTCCGGGTTCCTTCGTCGGTCACACTACCCGACGCCTCGGCCAGATTCGAGGCTTCTCGCAGCGGCTCCGCGAGGCTGATGTGTGGAGTTTTCGTTGAGCAGACCTCGGAGAGGAAGCTCCCGTAGTGTTCCCCCGGCTAGCCCAACAACGCCCTCATCCCTGGCCGATCGAACGTTAGCGCCATGTCCCTAGGAGAGCGATCGCTGTGGTTCTTGCGATCCGGGTCAGCACCAGCATCTAACAGCAGTCGAACCAGTGCCGGATCACCACCTTGAAACGCGAACACCGCCCGCCACAATGGCGTGTTTCCGTATGCATCTATTGGATCGACCGGCGCGCCGGCCTCGAGCAGGAGGCGTGAAACTTCTATCCGCTCTTGCTGACACGCCAGACGGAGCGCCGTGTTGCCCATGTTGTCCGCGCTCGCCAGATCCACCCCATCGGAAATGAGCCTCGCGACAACACTTGCGTCTCCCTCAACAACAGCCTGATGCAATGCGCTGCGCCCCTGCGGATCGCCGCTCTGGTTCGTCATCGTGGCGCTTCGACCCAATCAACCCAACCACGGTCACTGACCCCACGATCACCACTCATGTCACTCTCCTAGAACGGCCGCAGCGTCGATTCCCATGCTGATGATGTCCTCTCGCACTTTTGTCACGAACGCATTCACGCCGTCGGCGATCACTTCCCACGGGACCGCAGAACTTCGAACATCAGGCGTATACACCGACCATGTGACCCAACCGCCGTCGGTGCCGCTCACGCTGATCGCACCTCTCTCAGCCAGCGACATGGACTCGAATGAGAAGTCCTCGCCGTCCGCGCGCCGAATCCAGAGGCTCAGGCTCCGTGCAAGCTCGACGATCGGGAAGCCCGGCTCTTGGTACACGACTTCGGTGCCGACGTGAACGGACAAGTCCCCCCGCGAAACCGACCAAGTAGTCCGCGACGGTGTCACCGCCTCTGTCGTCGGCGTTCAGACGCCCGTAGTTGAATCTCATCGTCATCACCTCACGTTGAACGGGAAGATGTATCTGCCGCCGCACTGGTCGCCTGCCGGTACAGACGCTGGTCACCGTCTCAGGCGAGGTCGTGGGTTCGAACGAAGTCGGTCCAACTCCGGCTGGCATGGTCCCGTTCGAGTTCGTCCCTGATCAACCGTCAAGAGCTGGTGATACCGCGCCAATGCTGATCAGCGAGGATTCGGCCGACAATCCGACTACGACATCACCACACCAAACACGCGACACCACCTCTGCGTCAGCAAACCGCAACTCAGCAGCACCCTGATCCCGGACCAAGACCAGATCCTGCACGTTCTTGACTATCGATCCGTCTTCTGCCCAGCGGGATCTATCCAGCACAACCGTCCGTTCGGCGATTCGCCGCTGTTCCGCGCTCTCGCCGCGCGCAACCGTGACGACTAGCGGCTGCGTGATGATGATCATCTGTATCAGAGCCCCGTTGTCGGGGTCGACCTTCAGTTCGACCTCGCCGCCGTTTGCTCCCGAAACTCTCAGATATAGCGGTTGCCTTGGACCCCGAGGCCACCACGAGATCTTTAGCGGAATCCAAGGATCGCTCTCAACCTCGGCTCCCGTACATTCGACGGTTCCAATGACAGAGATCAGGTCCACGAGATCACCCTCCGTAGAGCGCATGCTTGAGCACCGGCGGCCACCACAGACCAGGTCCTCATCCAGTCAGCACCACATCGAGCTCGCCGCCGTCAACACACGCATCGATGCGGAGTCCATCCGGACTCAAACAAATGCCGACCAGTTCTCCGACCTCGTTCCTCGTCAAGGCGACGTCGGTGAGGACCCGACCGACTGCCGACGCGAGCTGATCAGGGGACGAGTCCACCTCCCACAGGCCGACTTCTTCAGCCAACCGCCGACGTTCAGCATCACTCACGTCACCAAACGGGTCTGTCCACGGCTGAGGCTCTATCGTGAGGACCCAATCACTACCGACGTCGACCGTCGTATAGGTCCCGTCAGACCACCGGAACTCAATCGGTCCTGTGGCGCTGGGCTCATCACCAGCGAACTTGTGGTGGAAGCGACGCACGCCAACGCAGCGGCGACCCGCCTCGATCATGGCGCTCAATGTGGGAACACCTCCGCGTTGCCGAACCAACTGTTGGTCCCACTCTGAGGGAACATGGTGACGAACTCGCCATCGGGCCTCGTGATCAGCAGATCCTCGCCCTGGCGGAAGAAGAAGTAGTTCTCCCCACCGCCTCGACTTGGGTTCCACGCACCACGCCGCACCTCATCGGGGTTCGCGTGAACGTCCTGCATGCGACACGGCGGAACCACGACCGCGACGCCGGACTCGCCGGATCCAGACCGTAATTGGTTGCATGCTTGCCCCACTTCTTACCGAACTGTTCCCTGCAACCGACAGCGGTGGTCGGACTCAATCGCACCCTTTGCGGCAACACCGAACCCAACACGTGGTCATATGTGTAGACCGTCGTCGTGGGAGGAGCCACCGCCATCGTCGACGGAAGAATCATGACCAGCAAGTCGCCGACCATCGCGAGTGCGACCGCAATGAGCGCGCTCACTCGCCAGGAGGACATGCCACTCTCCAGGCCGTCATCGCCCCAGCCGACTTACGATTCGTCGCCAGACCCGAACCGGTCGAGGGTGTCGAGATCGCCCTCGCTGCTGACAACTACGAGCCACCCTCTGTGCACGTCGAGGAAGTAGTGGTGCTCTGGGATTTCAAGGAGTGCTGCCACGATGCGACTCGCTTCTTCGCCACCGAACCGGACTCCGAACGGCGACAGACTGTCACCGACATGCTCGACTCTTGAGCCCCCTTCGATCCGCCGCAACACTTCCTGAGTCGCTCGCGCGAGCAACTCTGTTTCATCGTCAAGGTGGTTGTGGGTGTGTTCCCCTCGCGCTTCGGGCCAGTCGACTCGCGAGCCCTTGACAGGCAGAGATTCCCCGAGCCAGTCGAAGACATCATCTGCTTCGATGCGCTCCAATCCAGCAAGCGGAGCGACTCCGTACACCTCGGTTTCCCAATAGTTCCCAGACATCATCAGCAGCCGAACTGCCCCTGGATCTTGGTCACGGTCTTCGCGCTTCCGTCGAACGTGAAATGAGGGCCCTTCTCCTTGCCGTTCCACACGTTGATATGAGCGCCACTTCGCTCGTCGAACTCCACCCGGAACCCCGTCTTCCCATTGGCCGTCTGCCGCCCGATCGGCTTGCCCTTGATGTCTCCGAATCTACCCAAGGTCGGCTGCTCGGCCCGAAAGCCACGCTCCTCAAGCCATGCCAAAGCGTCCCTCATCGCCTGGTTGTAGTCATCGTTGTGCACGAGCACTGACTCAGCGCCGACGAAGTAGGTGTGCAGGTCATCAACAGTCAGGTTGTAGGCGTCCGCATCGCGACGCGTCTCGAAGTCAACGGCCTTGGTCACCCGGCCCGTGTCACCGTCAGCGGTGAGGACGAACTCACCAACAGCCAGGTCCTCAGCGTCTTCCCACGCCTGATCGGTGACTGACCAGAATGGGTGGTCCTCGGTCGTCACGATCGGGCGGCCGTCGACCTCGAAGTCGTAGAGCGAGTCCTTGTGCACCCAGACCGCCGTGATCCGTCGTGGCCCTTTGACCCCGGTGATCGGATTCTGGGCCATCACCAGGTCGCCGACCTTGAGGTCGTTGAACTTCTTCTTCGATCCATCGCCCATCAACACGAGGGTGTCGGCGCTGAAGGATTTGAACTTACAGGTCTTGCCTACGCCGTCGGCGGCACTCTTGCCCCACTTGTACGTGTCGTAGCCCTTGTCGGCGGCCTTGGCCGGTTTGATGACGACGGCGATAGCTTCGAAGGAACACATGAGGGCCGCAGCAAAAGAGTCCGCGGACTGTTTGCATGCGTTGATCGCGTCGCCGATGACTAGGTTGTAAATCCATCTGTCTGCCTCAGCGTGTACCCCTTCAGGTGGCTTGTTCCACGCCTTGGGGTCCGGCAAGGGTCCGGGCCGCATATCGATCGGATCTTCGGCCGGGGCCGTGCCGCTGGTCTCGATCGGATCCTCGGGCTGCGCCGGCGACGGCGGCGGGCTGTCGAACGGGTTCGCATCGAGCGTCCCGTCCGAAGTCGGTACTGGGGTCCCGTTCGAAGACGCAGAGCAGGTGCCCTCCTTGATACACGCCGCCGCCAGGCCAGTGGGGTCGCTGAAGGTGATCGGGTTCTGGTTCGCATATGAGTACGCATTCAGTGAGGCCGGATCCGCCGGGTCGACCAGCGGATCGGTGGTCACGAACAACCCCAATACCGGGTCGTACGGCCTTGCGCCGACCTGCAACAGGTCTACGCTCTCGTCCCGGGTCGACCCGACGAATCCCTTCTCCCCGGGGAATGTCGCCGTGTCGGGGGCTGTGCCGCGGTCGGCACCGAAGGGGCGCTGCCGGCGCTGCGGCAGGGACTCGTCCTGCGCGGTCGCGTCCGCGGTCTCGGCGTTTCCGAGTGCGTACTCCGGTGTGCCCTGGTCATCGACCGCCCAGGTCGTCACATTAGCCGGGTTCATACCGGTCCGGGTTGCGATCAGCTGGCCTGCGAACGTGTAGTCTCGCCGCGGCGCCACCTCACCGGCCTGCAGGCCGGCCCCAGTGTCCTTGGCGCTGTCGTGGACCAACTCGACACCACCAGGTAGGTAGACCGTTGTGACCGTCCCCGCACCGGGGTTGGTGACCCGGCGTAGCACCCGTGCACCAGCAGTGTCGTAGACCGCGGATTGCACCGATGCGCTCTGGCTGACAGAGTCGACGCCCGCGAGGTGGTGCTCGGCATCCCACTCCAGACGCTGCACGTCACCCGCGACCGGACGGTCCAACAGCTCGCCCGCATCGCTGTAGGCGTAGGTGCCCTCGATCCCCGTCAGTGCCGCGTCCGCAGTCCCGGAGACCGTGTCGACCGCGACCGTCCCCGGCGCATGTGCCGGACCATCAGCCGGGTAGGAGTAGGTCGCCTTGGTGGTGCCCCCAGACGTGGTGTAGGTGTCGGTGAGTCGGTTGTTGGTGGCGTCCTCGAAGGTCCACGCCTGCGCGAACCCGTGCCCCGCTGGCAGGCTCCCGGCGGTCGGAGCAGACGCGCCGCAGGTCTGCGCGGTGCCCGACCAGGCCGCCTTGAGGCGGTTCAGGCCGTCGTACTGGTAGCACTCGGTCTCCTGCCACGACGGATCGGTGGCACCAGTGGCCTGCTTGTCGGTGCGGACGCTGGTCATGTTCCCGGCCAGGTCGTAGGCGTAGGTCTGGAGTTGGTCCAGCTCCGGCCGGGTCTGGCGGTCGACCTGCTGTTCGGTGAGGCGGCCGGAGCCGGGCTGGTAGCGGTAGGACTGCCAGGACATGTACCCGTAGGTGTTTCCCAGCGCGAGCTGGTCGATCTGGCTATAGGCCGAGTAGGCCGTTGCGATCACGTACTGCCCCATCGAACCGCCCATCCGTATCGGACGGCCGAGCTCGTCGTAGTCGTAGACGACCTTCTCCGCTGGCAGCACCGGTGCGGTCGCTCCGGTCGGGGTGATCGGGTAGTAGCTCGTCGCGGCGACTTGGCCATCGAGGCGGTAGGACTGCTTGGTCCGATAGGTGCCGGCGACCTCGCCGGGTACCAGGCCGGTCTTGGCGGCGAGGGTGACGTGGCTGTCTGTGGGCTGCCCCGTCGCGTTGTAGGCGTCGATGGCCTGGGTGTAGAGCGCGGCACCGTCGCGGTAGCGAGTGGTCGAGGTCAGTTGTCCGGTCTGGATCGTGTCGTAGACCCAGTCGGCGAGCTTGGTGCGGGTGCTGTCGTTGGCGACTTCCTCGAGCGCGGTCTGGCGGCCCATCGCGTCGTAGCTGGTTCGCAGTTTGGTGCCGTTGGCGTCCACGGACTCGACCGGGCGGCCGAGGTTGTCGTAGATGGTCGAGGAGTCGCCGGCGTCGGGGTCGCTGGTGGTCAGGCGGTGGCCGAGCTCGTCGTAGGTGTAGGTCCAGGTGTTGTCCTTCTCGTCCTTGACCGTCTTCAGGAGCCCGGTGGGGGTGTAGCCGTAGCGGGTGACGACCTTGGTGGCGTCGGCGGCGTCGCTGTTCGCTCCGCCGTCAGTGTGCTTCCACTGCTGACTGGTGCGCCCGCGGGGGTCTGCCACGACCGTGGTGGCGACGCCACCGGCCGGTGGGTTGGTGTGGGTCAGGTTGGCGTCGTAGGAGTAGCGGGTCACGGGGTCGGCGGTGGTGCCGACCCAGTTCGTGGTCTGCGTCAGCGGCCTGGAGGCGCCGTCGTAGGTGGTGATGATGGACTCTGGGGCTTCGTCGACTGGGTCGACGAAGGTGGTCGTCGGCCCACCGGCGGCGAGGACCTGATTGTCGACCTGGCTGACTCGTCCGGCGGTGTCGTAGTTGGTGGTGGAGACGACTCGACCCTTGGCGACCTTGTTCTTCTCGTCGGTCCAGCGGGTCTCGGTCTGGGTCTGCACCTGGCGCCCGAGGGAGTCGAACAGGGCGGTGCTGGTCACCTGGCCAGGGGCCGTCCCGGCGGTGCCGCCGGTAAGAGTCTTGGTGATGATCGCGTTGGTCTTCGCCCCACCGGCTCCGCGCAGCTGGTAGGTGTAGGCCAGGTCCGGAGTTGAGCTGGCGTTGCCGGGCAGCTTCACGCTGACCAGCCGTCCGAGGCTGTCGTAGTCGGCGGTCGTGGTGCCGCCGGATGGGTCGGTTACGTTGGTCGGGAGCCCCCACTTGGGGTCGTTGATGGTGGTGGTCTGGTGTCGGGCCAGCGGGCCGGCTCCGTCGGGGTCGGGACTGGTGGAGACCACCTTGGTCGGGGTGCGGCCGGTGTCGGGCGTGTAGGTGAGCGAGGTCGCTGCGCCGACGGCGTCGGTGACCGTCTTGACGCGGCCGTTGGCGTCGTACGTGGTCTCTGCGGTGTTCTGCCAGGCGTCATCGACAAGGGCCTTGGTGGTGGTCACCAGGCCCTTGGTGGGTGCCTGGCCGACACTGCCGCCGTCGTAGGCCCACTGGGTGCCCTCGAGCAGGCCCGAGGCTGCAGGCGGCCCGCTGTCGCAGGCGCCTTCGGCCTTGCGGGACTGCGAGGGGTAGCTGCTCAGTCCGTCCACGACGGAGCTGGGATAGGTGGTGTAGAGACACGTCCGGTCGGTCGTGTCAGCGGCCGCGGTGTCGCTGGTCTTGGTGTAGGCGTGGTCATCACGCTTGACCTCGCGACCCAGCGAGTCGTAGTCCATGGTGACCTTGACGTACTGGTCCCCACCACCATCGGCGCTCGCGCGGGGGCTCGTGGTCAGGGTGCTGGTGGTCTGAACCCGTCGCGGGTCACGAACGGCCGTCTGCCCCGCCACCGCGGGAACGACGTCGTAGCTGATGGTCTGCTTGGAGACCACCGTCTCGCCGGCGTAGGTCGTGGTCGAGGTCGGCACACCGGCACGTGCCCTCGCGTCGGGGTCCAGGCCGGTTCCGTCCGAGCCCATGCCTCGGTCGAAGGCCGCGACCGTCTTGGTGCGGGGGTGGCCGGTTGTGTCAGCGCCGGCCTCGCCGACGCGGGTGGTGACCTTCGCGTAGCCCCGCCACTGGTTCCACCGCTTCTTGCGGTCCAGGGCCAGGGGATCATCCGAGCGCGCCCAGGCACCATCAGAGGCGCCGTCGCTGTCTGTGTCGCCGTATGTGTAGCTGGTGAGGACCTGGAGCCCGATGCCGGGAGCTTGGGTGACCGCCGTGACGACGTACTTGTAGAACCAGTGGTTCTCTTCGGGGAAGGTGTCGTAGTGCGCCTCGTCCGGGAAGCAGCGTTGCGTGTTGGTCGAGGGGGTGGGGAAGGCGCCGTCGACCTTGCACGCCGGGGCACTGTACTTGACGCCGAGGACCGACCCGAGCTCATCGATGATGCTCGTGATCCGCGGCCGGTACATCGGCGGGAGGTTGTCGGTGGAAGTGTCGACCCGGTTCTTCATCGGAGTCGACCGGAAGATGACCTTGCCCGCCAACGTGCCGGTGCCCGGTGTTGCCGCTCCAGCACGGTGGGTGATCGAGGACAGCCACAGCGTCACGTTGTCACGCGGGTCCTCCTTCTTCGGGAACACGAACCCGAACGTCCACTCGTCGACCGGGGTGAACCCTTCGTCGGGACCGGTGCCGGTGTAGGTCTGGGTCCGGACGCGAGTGAGCTGCTTGGTGGAGAAGAACGTCGGCGAGTACTGCGTCTGCAGGTCGCAGTCACCGGAGTTGCAGACCATGTCGAAGGGGACGTCTGGCCACTGATTGGCGTTGTTCTCGTTGAGCGTGTTGCCGCTGCCCGCGCTGCAGTCATAGGAGTTGCGGCAGCGCTCGGACACGTCGAACAGGACCCGCGCCGGCGCAGAGCCGGTGTCTCCCGTCTTGGTGCCGTAGGTGACCTTGGTGAGGTAGCCGCCACGGTCATAGCCGGTTGCGACCCCACCACGCTCCTCATCGGCAACGGCGCCGATGTTCTCGTTGGCGCGGTAGCGGTTGGTCTCCTTGGCCCAGTGGTAGTTCACCGTGTTGCCGACCGGGTCGGTGACCTGGGTCAGGTTCCAGCGCCACACCGCGTCCTGACCCGAGGCCCCAAAGGTCGCGGCATGGCCGGGCTCGCCGGAGTGGTTGCCGTAGACCGGGACCCGCAGTGACGAGTTCGTGCCGGTGTCGGCGTCGGTCTGCCCGAAGAGATAGCGAGTGCCGTCGGGCGTGGTGACCTGGAACCGCTCGAACTGGCCGCCCTTGACCCCCAGCCGGGTGATCACAGATCCGTCATCGGTCCGCAGCCGGAAGTCGTCCGCGCCACCGGATGGGTCTTTCACCAGCTCGCCGGCGTGGGCGCTCAGGGAGAGGTTCAGTGCCTCGCCGCGCCAGCACAGGTCGCCGGTGTCGCGGTCCTTGTTATTGGCCGTACCGCCGTCGTCGGCCTGGTCCTCAGCACACGGAGCGTAGGTGCGCTCGATGAACCCTGGCGCCATGTCCCAGCCGAGCCCAACCCAGGAGGCCTGCACGTTGCCCGACCCGACCACGCCATCGACCGAGCCGGAGTCGTAGGTCAGACCCAGGCCCGGCTCCATCCCCGAGGCGACCGGCGGGGTCTGCAACGGGTAGGACCACGTGAAGGACCCGCTGGATCCGCCGCCCGACCACGATGCCGCAGTCCCCAGCGACGTCGCGGTCCAGTCGCCGTCCGCACCGGTCGGGGTGGGTTCCGTCATCAACACCACACCGGCCATCGCCGGTCCGGCCGACGCCTCCTGCGCTCCGGCGGACTTGGCCTCAGTGGACTTCGTCCCGACAGACTCCTCGGCCGCCTCCGGCTCAGACGCGTTAGGTTCAGCGGGAGCCGGCTCGGCTGCCTCGGACACCGCCGCTTCAGGCTCAGTCGTCCCAGGCTCAGTCGTCCCCGGCTCGGTGGTCGCGGGGTCAGTTGCGTCGGCCTCGGGAGACGAACCGGGCTTCTTTGACTGTTGAGGGGCCGCGACAATCGGAGCGGGCTTGCCGAGGAGGTCGCCGGGAAGCGTGGCGATCAGACGGCCCTTGCTGTCACGCCTCGTTTCCAGCCAGGTCGAGACCTGACAGGCCTTGTTCTTGGGAGTGGTTAGAATGCACGCGGGATACGCGACCAGCCGCAGCCGGCTCTCCCAACCCCCGCCGACCGGCGCGCTGCTCTCACCGTACGCGGACACGTCCATCGCGACCTTGACGGGCGCCACCTCCGATTGTGTCGTCGATGAGGCGGCCTCTCCCGACTCCGCCAGTTCCTCTGGCGTGACGCGAACCACCGGGCCCCGGGCTCCGGCTCGATCACGGGCCGCTTCCGCCGGGTCGTCGTCAACGACCTCGACCTCGACCTTTGAGGCCTCTCCGGTGTCCCCGGCCGTGTCACTGTCATCGGCTTCGATCCATACCGGGAGCTCATCAGCCTGGGTCAGCTTCTCGGTTGGCGTCACGGTGGCGGTGCCGGCTGTGGTCTTCTCTGCCGTGGCGGTCTCCATTGCGACCGTTTCCGGAGCAGGGTCCTCCTCTTCGACCGGGACCACGACGTCCCCGGGTGACGCATCGGTCACCGCTCCGGTGGCCTCGGGATCCAGACACGGGGCGTCGAAGGTCGTGGCGCGCTGCGACTGGCCCTCCTCATCTCCGCAGACCACGCCATCGACCACCCGCAACAACGGCGTCGCGATCGGAACCGAGCTGGTCAGCAACCCGGCGAGCAAGATCACCGCCAGGGACAGTGCGACCCCAACCCGGAACCCCAGCCGGACAACGCCGCCACGGCCGGCAACGAGTGCGGCCGAGATGGCTACATGACGCGCGAACTGGCGCATGCGGATGTTGGGAAGGCGGAGCTTCAAGGCAGTGGTCCTCGTCCTAGGCTCTGATTCGGAGATGACACCCGAGACTTGCTCAACGGGGTGCGCATCGGAGCGCTCAGTGGGGTGGTCGGGGTTCGTGGTCATGGCGTTTTCCGGACCTCGTGCGCCACCAGATAGGCGCCAGTCGGGTCCAGCGGACCCGAGTAGACCCGGACCTCGTCGATAACGCCCTTGAAGTAAGAGTCCGGGGTCGACCCAGCACCGGCACCGACCCAGACCGGCATCAAAGTCTCGGTAGAGGGCTGATCGATCGTCGGCACGTCGCCGGTCGCCGCCTGCACCGCGACCGGAGCCGCTGCTTCGATACCGTCGATGTAGAGCCGCAGCTGGGAGGGGACCTTCTCATAGACCCCGATCAGGTGCACCCACTTGCCGGCGTATCGCCCGATCGACCCGGTCGGGCCGGTCACGCTCACCCAACTGTTGCTGGAGGCGCTCCCGGTCCTCACCGCAAAGTTCCAGCGCTGGTACCTATATTCCAGTGCAACCTTCTTCGCCGAGGTGTCCGACAGACCGAGCGACGCCACTGTGAAGGCGCCCGTGTCAGCTGCGGCAGGGTCGAGCTTGACCCACGCGGAGATTGCGAACCCTTTGTCCGGGTTGGTGACGTTTGCGTTCTCACCGCTCGTCTTCGCATACTGCGAGGACCCGTTCAACGACAGTGCCTTGTCATTGGCCGCCCACACCGTCGCCCCAGACCCGACAGGGTCATAGTCGCGGTCGTGGCCGTTCACCCAGGTTGGTGCTCCTGACAGGGCAAGGGTCGTGGGCTGTTGCACCGTGGGCGCTTGGTCCGCGCCGTTGCCATCGAGATGCCACTGATGCGAGGTCGAAGCGCCCATCACCTTGAACTTCAACTGCTTCGCAGTCGACACGTTGCCCGCGACGTCTGCAGCAGTGGCGGTGATCCAATCCGGGCCCATGTGTCCAGTCCGCGTGACACTCACCTTCTCGCTCAGAGGCGATGCCTCCTTCGAACTCGGCGTAGCCGAGGTGAGGAACCCGTAGCGGTAGTACCGCACGTCAGATGACGGCGAGTCCATCGAGATCGTGACACCCTGCCCGTACGAGCCCACCTTGGGCGCCTCGACCACCGGCGGATCGGGCTTGACGTTATCGATCACCATCGTCAACCACGACGAAGCCGGCCCCTGGAATCCATACGAATCGATCCCGTAGACCCACCAGGAATAGGTGCCGTCAGGCAAGTTCTCGGTCAGTGTGATTCCCGACTTGGTCCCAGAAGGATGGAACGCGTTCCGGCGGTCCACGACGATCGATCCCGCGGAGTTCCTCACTACGAACCTCTGTTGAACCTGATTCCCGTCAGGGTCCGTCGTCACCGCCAGCAGCACCGGCTGCCGTACCCGCACGTAGTACTTGTCGTTGTACAGGACCGCGTCATCGGTGGAGGTGTTCCCCGTGAACCGCCCGGCCGGGACGTTCGGTGCCCGGTTGTAGGTCACCAGCAGCTTCGGGTACGCGCCATCAGAGGCACCGTAGTGACGCCAGGAGTACTTGTTGGTCTCGTCCTTGGCGAACATGCCCAGCCGCATCCGGTCATAGCCATTGCTCAGGTCCGAGACCAGACCCTTCTTGACGTCCCACTCGTTCTCGTAGTTCGTCGAGCAGTAGTCCTCATGACCGCGAGCCTTGTAGTTGGTCGACTGGTAGCCGACCTTCCCCGGACCGGGCCACCGCGTCCCAGAGTCGAACGCCTCCACCGTCCAGACCTCGATCCCGGCACCCGTGGTGTTGCACTCGTGCTCAGGAGAGTGGAACTGCATGTGCAGGAAGGTCGCTTCCTGGATCTCGGTTCCCTGCAGGCTCTCGATGTCGAACTTGTAGAACGATCGCGCTCGCTTCGGCGCTGAGGACCATCCGTCGTACCCGGCGCGGCCCAGCGCCACGTCCCCATACCAGTGCTCGCCAGTTGACCAGTACATCCCCCACTCGGCGCCCAGGTCTGCGCGCGTCAGGTTGGGGTCGAGAACGGTAGGGAACTGGGTCTCCTCCGCCAACAACATCGACTTGTCCGAGCGCACATGCAGCTCAGCAGCGGTTTGGCCGCTGTCCGCTTTGCCCTCCGTCACGGCCTGCTGCGACTCCGTCGTGGTCGACTCAGGCTCGAGCGTCATGGTCATCGCGGCAGACCGTGCACCGTCGGGACGCTCCACCAGACGCCGGATCTCCTCCGCGGTAGGCGGGTCCGTTGCATCAGAGGCCTGACCGGGCTCGGAGGCCGAGCTCTTCGCCGCCGATCCAGAGGGCTCGGCCATATCCCCGGCATCCCATTGCTCTGGATGACGAGAGGCGAAGACGACCTCGCCGGTGCCGTTGGTCGCCTCCAGACCACCCTCCCCGTCATCGGCGATGTCAACACCGGATGCGGTGAGGTCGAAGTGGAAGTCGGCCACCTGCGGCAACTCAGCCGCAGCGCGGTCGTGCAGCACCAGGTATGTCTGGAATCCAGCAACACTCGCGCCGACCACCAGATCGACCTGACCACCCCACACGCCGGCAAACGTCGCCAGATTCCCGTCCACCCTCGGCGCCGTAAGATCCCCATACTCGGCAGGCCAGAACAGCGCGATCTGCTCACCGCTAGGACCCGCAAGCTCCGCGAGCGGACCCGTCCCATCGGCGGTGATCGTGAACTCGGCCGGAGCCGTCACCGGCGCCAGCCGACCAGCACCATCCGGCGCGAGAGACGCATCGACCTCATGCCACCCATCACTCTCATGAACCCTCACCGGACCCGGGCTGATCTCGGCAACCAGCCCCTTCTCCGGCACCGCACGCACAATCTGAGTGGGCGTGGTCAACGTGTCCACGACCGTCGGCTCACCGGTCTCCTGGGCCTGCGCAACCGCCTCGGCCTCGGTCAACAACCGCTCCGGAGGCGCGGGCGGCACGATCGTCGACAGACCCGCGGCCGGGATAACCACCGGCGGCAACACGCAGATCCCAGCCGTCATCAACAGTGCGAACGTGAGCGGCAGCACGACATCGCAAGCGCGGCGAACCTTCAACGTGGACTCCTCCCGAGCCGAGCGTGACAACACTTCTCTGATTGCTGCCGTCGGCTCCGAGGGCACGAGGGACACGCACCGTGACCATCGCATCGCGCCGAGTACTACGACGGGTGAGTTAATCCGACGTTCCGACACCGTGGACCTTTTGTTACCCATACCCGCAGGGGCATAGTTACCCCGACCTACAACTAGCCACCCGACCTGACTACCGAGTGAGAGCTCGCCGGGTGAGGGATTAACGCTGCCCTCGTGGCCGAAGACGGCCACACCGGCCCTGCGCTCGTGCTCATGGTTGGGTGCGCTCGTTTCGATGTCCGCCTCGACGGCTTGCAGGGGTTCGGGTCAGGCATGCCCTCCGACAGGCGGATCCTCCGCGAGCGGCAATACCCAGACTCGGAGGCCGAGATCGCTGCTGAAGCCGGTGGCGATGGGCCGGGGGTCGGATGTCGCGCTCGCGGCGCACGTTGAAGTCGCGGATGGCGGGTCTACGCCCACGTCATCCCCGGCGGGGAGCCGACGTTGCTGACCCATTCACCGGCTCCCGTAGGACGATGACGCCCCTGAAAGCAGCCCCGAGGACGACGCCGACGACGACTCAGCAGAGGGCTGCTAACGTGCTAGTGAAAGCAAGCACCCTCAACTCCGGGCTCTTTGCCGACATGAAGAAGGCCCCTAACCGGGGCGGCGTAATGCCTGGTCAGGGGCCGATCTCTCAAGTTGTCATGCTCTGCGCGCCTGTAGGGATTCGAACCCCAAACCTTCTGATCCGTAGTCAGATGCTCTATCCGTTGAGCTACAGGCGCAGTGTTACCGAAGCAACGTGTAGAACATTAGCGGAAGATGGTCCGTGACCAGAAATCGCCACGTGTGAGAAGATCTGGCGCTAGCCACAGCATCGGGGAGGTGGAGCGTGAGCAAGCGTCAACCCACGCCATCAGGCGAGGAGAGGAACGTGACCGACGAGGGACGCACGCCCAGGACGCGTGCACTGCTCGAGGCGAAGGGCATCGAGCTCTTCGAGCTCATCGCAGACAGAGGCGGGATCCCAGCTGGTGATGCGCGAATCACCCAAGGTGGTGAGTTCGCCGACGCGCTGGCCACGTTGGCTGAGCTCGGCCTCGTTCGCAAGTCCGGCGATGACGAGTCCAGCTGGGTGCCCGTCGACCCGGCAACCGTGCAGGCCCAGATCGTCGCTCCTATGACCCAGGAGGGCATTCGCCTGCTCCAGGAGTCTGCCGAATGGGCGAACAACTTCACGGCCCTGCGAAACGCTTGGCGACGGTCGGCCCCTGACGACGAACGGGGCCCGTTCACCTACGTTCATCGCCCGGCAATCCAGCCGTTCGTCGACTCGCTCGCTTCCGAATGTGAGTTCGAGGCGCTCACCGCTCAACCTCAGAACAGGAGGGCCGGCGGGGACGCTCTTGCGGAAACGATCGCCAAAGAGCAAGCGATGATCAAACGCGGGGTCACCATGCGAACGCTCTACCAGCACGCGGCAAGACGCAGCAGCGAGACGCGGGAGTACGTCTCCGCGATCGCGGCGGCGGGCGGCGAGGTCCGCACGCTCGACGAGTTCTTCAACCGCATGCTGATCTTTGACCGCCGGATCGCCGTCATTCCCAGCCCGGACGGCGTCGATGTGGCGGTCGCCGTTCGCGAACCGTCCGTCGTCGCGTACCTGGTCGATGTCTTCGAGCGAGCCTGGGAACGAGGGCGCCCCTTTGGCAATGGCGACCCCTCCACACTGAAGGACATCGCGAGCGAGCAGCGATCGATGACCCTCAGGATGTTGATCGAGGGCCACTCAGACCCAGCTGCGTCCAAGCGGCTGGGCGTCAGCCCCAGGACGTACGCCGGCTACGTCGCCGACCTCAAAGAAGAGTACGGCGTCGATACACGCTTCCAACTCGGCTACGAGATCGGGCGAAGCGGGTCGAGCGCGCTCGACGACTGATCAAGGTCGCTGCGATCAGCCCCAGGAGATGTCCTTCGCCTGAGCAGTCGAGGCCGTCGGGTCAGTCAGGCCCCAGGAGATGTCCACCGACTGGACCGTCTGCTTCGGCTCAGCACCGAATCCCCAGGAGATGTCCGCCTGGGTCGCGCCAACGGGGAGGAGTGTGACCGCAAGCGTCGCCGCCGAGGCCAGCGCGAGAGCCGCAGCAGTGCGTACGAACTTCATGTTCTTCCCTTCCTGGTCTCGAGGCCGATTCTGGTGCCGAGAGGCCTACGGGATGATTATTGTGCAGGCCGGTGACTTTCGGGTAACCCAAGTTCCGGCGTACGGACTTTTGCAATGCTCAAAACTGCAGGTCAGAAAGAAGTTTGACCCCCTCGAGAAGGGGGTCAAACTCGATCAAACCAGCGGAGGCGGAGGGATTTGAACCCTCGATGGGGTTTAAGCCCCAAACTCGATTAGCAGTCGAGCGCCATAGACCGGACTAGGCGACGCCTCCATACTGCGCGAACAGGCTACAAGACCAGCGCGTCTGGGACCAATCAGGGTGCTTCGGGGGTTCCGGACGCCTGGTCGAGCGGCTTGATGGTGGCCTTCAGATGGGCCTGCAGGTCGCGTACGAACTGCTCCCGGTCGATGCTGAGGATCGTGACCGGGATGATGGTGGCGCCACCCTTCTTGAGCCGCAGCTCGAGGCACGGCGTGCCGGCGGGCATGGTGGTCACCGCCTCCTGGATGTCGACCCAGCGGGCCTCGCGGACGCCGGCACCCCGCACGAACGCGATCTTGTAGCCCTGGGCGCTGGCGCGCAGGACGTACGCCTTGTTGCGAAGCCACCAGCCGAACCCGATCACCGCGACGACGCCGACGACCAGCGGGACGAAGATCCACGCGAAGTCGATCCGGGCCGCGATCACGACGGCCGTGCCGGCGAAGACCAGGAGCGCCAGGCCGACCACCGCGGCGCCGAGGAGGCGGGCCTGCACGGTCGGAGCGAGACGGTAGTAGGTGAGCTCTGCGGATGACACGCTCTCCATTGTGACCGACACGGGCGGCCGGAGCCGCATCGGCTTGCTCCTTTACGTGACCTAGGTCACAATCTGCTCATGACAGGTGTGCTTCCCAATATGTCGGATGCTCTTCGGGCCCTGGATACCGCTATCGCCGCTCCCCGCCCCGGGACCAACGTCGGCCTCTGGCGCTGGTCGGTGCGCCAGCGCCTGGGCGGCGTGCGTGAGGCGTTGCTGATCCTCGACAACGGTCAGGAGTGGCATGCGCTCAACGACGTCGGCGCGCTGCGCGACCGCGGCACGCTGCTGAGCCGGCTCGCGGTCCTCGCCGACGACGTGCTCGACCGCACGGATCTCGAGGATCTCCTCCTCGAGCTGCGGCGGTTGATGATCGACGTGGATCGGCACCTGCAAGAGGTGTGAGTCTGGCAGAGGGAGCGGGATTCGAACCCGCGGTAGGTCTCCCTACGACCGCTTTCAAGGCGGTTCCGATCGGCCACTCCGGCATCCCTCCATGCGCCCGGGGGCGCGTGGCCGAGTCTAGTGCGCCCGAAGGTCAGGCGCTCAACTCGACGAGAACGTCACCCTCCTGGACGACATCCCCGGCGGCCACCTTGACCGCCACCACGGTGCCCGGCGCCTCGGCGAGGACCGGGATCTCCATCTTCATGGACTCCAGGAGCACGACGGTGTCCCCGACGGCGACCTCGTCTCCGGGCTGCACGCCGACACTCATGACGTTGGCGACCATCTCGGCGGCGATCGTGGTGGGGGTTCTGCGGCTCATACCCGAGAACGTACGGGTTACCAAGCGGTATCCCTAGCCAGAACGGGCGTCAGAGCAGCGCGTGGGTGCGGCCCGGCTCGGGGCGTACGGCGCTGGCCTCATCGGCCTCACGAGCCGCCCTGCGGCCGCTGCCGGCGGCCGTGGAGCCGGTGAGGGCGAGGTCGATGCGGATGATGACGAACGCGATCACCAGGCCGACGAGGATGCTGTAGACGACCGAGAGGGCGGCCTCGGCGAGGCCGACGTCGGGGTTGAGGAACGTGCTGGCCACCGGCGCGGTGAGCGCGACGCCGAAGAGGCAGACCCACCAGCCCTGGCGGCGCCGGGAGCGCATGTGGGTGCCCCAGACGAGCGCCGGGACGCCGAAGAACGCCTGGATCGGGTGCGGGTAGCCACCGATGTGGATGCGGCACCAGCGCTGCATCTCGTCGATCGAGTCGAGCAGGCCGGTGCTGCCGTAGCGACGCAGCATCTCGGCGTAGATCAGGGTGAGCGCGAGCATCAGGCCGCCGATGCCGACCACGATCGCACCCCGCCGGCCGAGACCGTGCAGGCCGGCGCCGAGGCGGTAGACCGCGAAGAAGGCGATCGCGAGCGAGCAGGCGAGCGTCGCGTACTCGAATCGGGAGACCATCACGACCGGCTCGAACCCGAGCGCGGCGAAGCTTCCGAGCGCGGCGATGCCGACGGCGATGAACGCCTCGCGGATCGCCTTGGGGAAGCGGCGCGCGGGGACGGTGCCCATCACCGCGAGGACCGCTGCCACCGACGCGACCAGGACCGCCGCCCCCGTACGCAGCGCCTCGTTGTCCACGAGCACCACGACGAGACCGGCAACTGCTGCCAGGGAGCCGAAGATCAGCGGCCGGCCGCCGGTGCGGTGGGCCAGCGCGAAGGTGTAGGCGGTGCCGACGACGACGGCGCCGAGGCCGCCGAAGATCTCCGGACCCAGGTCGAAGGCGCTGACACCGAGGCCGAGCAGCCCGACGGCGAGCGCGACCAGCCAGATCGCTCGGACCGTGCCGGCGGTCAGGCTCTCGATGATCCCGAGACCCGCGCGGGCCGCGCCGGCGCCAGGCACCCGCGGCTGGGCGAGGAACGAGGTCACCTTGGCCGCGGGGTTGGGGCGACCGGAGGACTCCGCGTCGTAGGGCGCCGGCTCGTAGGCCGGGTCATGGACCGGCTCGAGGTGGCCCGACTGGTAGGGGTCGGACTGGTACGGGTCGGACCGGTAGGGGTCCTGCGGGTAGGCCGGCTGCTGGATGTGGGACGGCGTCTGCGGCGGCGTCTGCACCAGACCGGGCATGACCGTGTAGGTGCCCGTCGTGGAGTACGCCGGCGCCTGGCGCGCGCTCGGGGGCGGCGCGGTCGGACCGCTCAGCGCGGGCTCCGGCGTGGGCGCGGGCCTGACCGGCGCGTCCGCGTAGCCACCGCTGAAGCCGCCGCCGTCATAGCCATGACCGACGGGAGCCGGGGGCTCCGGCGACGTCAGCCGCGCACGCTTGCCCGTGTAGCCGTTCGGCTCGTCGGGCTGCTGGGACTCGGCGCGCCCGGCGATCCGGCGCCCACCACCCGGGGTGGGCGGCGGCTCCTGGGGCTGCTGACGGTCGTCGTACCACGTCTCGTCGGCCCAACCGGTCTGGTTCCAGTCCTGGCCGTTGCTCTGGCCACCGAAGGGATGGCCGGTGTCGTGGCTGGTCTCCTGATAGCCGGTCGACCAGTCGTCCTCCGCCCACTGGTCATACGCCAGCGCCTCGCTCGAGGTCGGCTCCACGTATGCGGGTGTGGGCTCGCTGCGACCGGCTGCACGACGGCCACGCTTGCTCTTGTCAGCGCGACGGCGGGGGGCTCGGTCCATAACAGGCGAGGATACCGGGGAAGGGGTGAACCTAACGAGTCATCGATATCCGTTTACCGCCGTGACGAGGAGTTGTTGACCAGCGTCACATTCTGCGGTTGACCAGGGAGGGGTTGGTGCGACGAGCCTCCTCGAGCACGGCCCGATCGATCGTCGCGGAGACGACCTCGTCGCCGTCCCCGGCCTCGGTCAGGACGTCCCCGAGCGGGTCCACGACCATCGAGTGACCGCAGTAGCGAGGCGCCGACTGGGCGGCCGCCGCGATGAAGACGGTGTTCTCGATCGCGCGGGCACGTACGAGCGTGCGCCAGTGGTCGACCTTGCGCGGCCCGGCCACCCACGCCGCCGGCAGCACGATCAGCTCGGCGCCCGCGTCGACCAGACGCCGCGCGAGCTCGGGAAAGCGCAGGTCGTAGCAGGTCATCAGCCCCGTGGGCACACCAGCGATGTCGACCACCACCGGCTCGATCGCGCCCGCGACCAACGCGTCGGACTCCTTGTAGCCGAAGGAGTCGTAGAGATGGATCTTCCGGTACGCCGCCTCAGCCCCGCCCCGTACGAGCAGGGTGTTGAACGGGCGCCCCTCGGGATCGCCGCTGGTCTCGAGCATCCCGGCCACGACCGTGGCCTCCCGCTCCTTGGCCACCCGCGCCAGCTCCGTCCCGAAGGGCCCGTCGAGTCCCTCGGCGAACGGGCTCAGGTCGGATCCCGGCTTGCCGAAGTCGCGCGCGAAGACCTCGGGGAAGACGACCAGATCGCTGTCGCTCGGGGTCAGCTCGCCCAGGAGCTCCCTGTTGGCGGCGGGCTCGAGCCCCGAGGCCTGCTGGACGAGGCTGATACGGAGGCTGTTCCAGGTGGTCACACGTCCAGACTAGAGTCCCCGGTGTGACTCGCTGGGACGAATGGGAGCCGTACGCTGCCGTGCTGCTCGCCGGAGGACGCAGCTCCCGCCTCGACGGGATCGACAAGTCCGGGATCGAGCTCGGCGGCCGCACGATGCTGGCCTGGGCGCTGGACGCCGTCGTCGACGCGATGGAGGTCGTCGTCGTGGGCGACCCGGTACACACCGAGCGTCCGGTGACCTTCGTCCGCGAGGACCCTCGCTTCGGCGGCCCGGTCGCCGCCCTGCTGACCGGTGTGGACGCGCTGCTGACCCCGCGGGCGTACGTCGGGGTGGTCGCCGTCGACATGCCCTTCCTGCGGCCGCGGACGCTGTCCCGGCTCCGCGAGGCTGCCTTCGGTCGCGACGGCGCCGTGCTCGTCGGACCGGACGAGCGTCGGCAGCTGGCCTTGGTCCTCTCCACCGCACGGCTCGCCGAGGTCCGCCCGGACCACGAGGGCCAGCACGGGATGCCGCTGC
Source organism: Nocardioides luteus (assembly GCF_015752315.1). NCBI lineage: Bacteria > Bacillati > Actinomycetota > Actinomycetes > Propionibacteriales > Nocardioidaceae > Nocardioides > Nocardioides luteus. Next base: position 5,731,375 of record NZ_JADOVJ010000001.1, on the reverse strand, counting down.
GCAAGCTGCTGGCCGACCTCGATCTCGTCGAGGTCCCCTCGGAGGGCGACGAGCACCGCGACATCGACACCTGGACGGACCTGAAGTCGCTCTGAGGAATCGGGGTGGCGGCCCGCGTGCGAGCTGTAACACGCTGCGGGGCCAACCCACCGCTGCTGCAGGCCCCTAGTGTGGGGGCATGCGAGCCGTCGTAGCCGAGCAGCCCGGAGGGCCCGAGGTCCTCACCGTCACCGACCGTCCCGACCCGGAGCCGGGGCCCGGCGAGGTCGTGATCGAGGTCGCCGCCGCGGGGCTCAACCGGGCCGACCTGCTGCAGCGCCAGGGCTTCTACCCGCCCCCGAAGGGTGCCAGCGACATCATCGGGATGGAGTGCAGCGGGGTCGTCTCCGCGGTCGGCGAGGGCGTCGACGAGTGGCAGGTGGGTGACGAGGTGTGCGCGCTCCTCGCCGGAGGCGGCTACGCGACGAAGGTCGCGGTCCCGGCCGGACAGGTGATGCCGGTGCCCGAGGGCGTCGACCTGGTCACCGCAGCGGCGCTTCCCGAGGTCACCACCACCGTGTGGTCCAACGTGTTCATGGTCGGCGGGCTGACCCCTGACGAGACGTTCCTGGTCCACGGCGGCGCCGGCGGGATCGGCACGATGGCGATCCAGCTCGCCAGCCAGATCGGCTCCCGGGTGATCACGACGGTCGGTTCGGCCGAGAAGGCCGAGCTGGCCAAGTCGCTCGGCGCCGAGGTGGTCATCAACTACAAGGACCAGGACTTCGTCGAGGTCGCCAAGGTCTACGGCGGCGCCGACGTCATCCTCGACAACATGGGCGCGAAATACCTCGCCCGCAACATCGACGCCCTCAACCCCGAGGGCCGGCTGGTCATCATCGGGATGCAGGGCGGCACCAAGGCGGAGCTCGACATCAACGCCCTCCTCCGCAAGCGGGCGGCGGTCATCGCCACCAACCTCCGCGGACGCCCGGTCGAGCAGAAGGCGAGGATCTGCGCCGAGGTCGTCGAGCGCATCTGGCCGATGGTCGAGGCCGGCGAGGTGAAGGCGGTCGTGCAGGACGTACTCCCGCTGGCGGAGGCCGCCGAGGCGCATCGGCTCATGGAGTCCGGCACGCACACCGGCAAGATCCTGCTGACCACCGGACCCTAGGTAGGGTTGGGCGCATGACGCAGGAGCAGACCGGGGAAGTCGTGGTCATCGGACCCGACGGGCAGCCGATCGCGGTGCCCGCCGACGTACTCAAGGACGCCAGCGCGCCGGAGGCAGCCGAGGACGAAGAGCGCGACGTGACCGACCTCGTGGAGCAGCCCGCGAAGGTGATGCGGATCGGATCGATGATCCGCCAGCTGCTCGAGGAGGTAAAGGCCGCCCCGCTCGACGAGGCCTCCCGCAACCGGCTCCGTGAGATCCACCAGGCCTCCATAAAGGAGCTGGAGTCCGGGCTCGCGCCCGAGCTGGTCGAGGAGCTGGAGCGGCTCTCGCTGCCCTTCGCCGAGCAGCAGACCCCGTCCGAGGGCGAGCTGCGGATCGCGCAGGCCCAGCTGGTCGGCTGGCTCGAGGGCCTCTTCCACGGCATCCAGACCGCCATCTACGCCCAGCAGGTCGCCGCACGCGCGCAGTTCGAGCAGATCCGCAAGGGCCTGCCGCCGGGCGCGACCCTGTCCCCCGAGGGCCATCCCGCCCCGGGTCAGGGCGGTCCGCAGCAGCCGGGTCAGCACGACCACGGCGACTCCTCCGGCGGGCTCTACCTCTAGGCCCGGACGACATCACCGGTGCCGATACGGCACCGACCGCGGTGGCGCGACCTAGTGGTCCGGGAGCGCGTCACGCAGCTCGCGACGTGAGGTGATCCCGAGCTTGCCGAAGACCTTGCGCAGGTGCCACTCGACCGTGCGGGCACTGATGTAGAGCTCGCTGCCGATCTCCTGGTTGGTACGGCCGTCGCGCGCCATGTGGGCGATCTGGCTCTCCTGCGCCGTGAGGTCGTCGAGGGTGTCCGCGGTCCGTCTGCGGACCTTCTCACCGGTGGCGAGCAGCTCGTGTCGGGTACGTTCGGCGAAGCCGTCGGCTCCCATCGCCGCGAAGTCCTCGAAGGCGGCCTTGAGGTGGACGCGGGCATCGCCACGCCGCCGCTCACGGCGCAGCCATTCGCCGAACAGCAGCCGCGTGCGGGCCAGCTCGAAGCGCAGACGGGTGCGCTCGAGGCGCTCGACCGCCTCGACGTAGGAGCGCTCCGCCACGTCGCCCTCAGCGACCAGGGCGCGAGAGCGCGCGAGCAGCCCGGCCGCCCAGTCCGAGCCGGGAACCTCGGCGTAGGCCGCCAGCCGCTCCAGCGCTGTCGTCGCAGCGTCCGTCGAGCCGCTGCGTACGGCCGCCTCGACCAGGTCGGGCAGGGCCTGGGCCGTGAAGGGCCCGAGGTTGCCGGCGCCGGCGCGCTCCGCCGCCTCGTACGCCCTCTCATAGTGGCCGAGGCCGAGGTGGAGCAGCGCGGTTGCACGCTCGGTGATCTGCAGACCGAGGCCCTCGCCACGGGCAGTCGCCTCCGCGGCGGCTGATGCGATGACCGGCTCCGCCTGGATGGCGTTGCCCTGGTACGCCAGCAGGAACAGCTCGCCGTACGACGCCCGCTGGGTCCCGGTGACCTCTTTGACCCGTTGCTCCTCGAGGCCGAGATCGCGGGCCTGGTCGACGTCGCCACGCCAGAGCGCGACGACGCGGTGGGCGTTGAGTGCGTTGGCCAACGGCGCGAGCGCACCGGCCGCGCGGGCCAGCTCGACGTGTCGGCTGGTCGCGGTATCCCAGGCCTCGAAGTCCCACAGCGACAGGGCGGCGTTGGCGACCAGTACGCCGCGGCGCAGGAAGTCGTCGGTGGGTACGTCTCCACCGAGGTAGGACGTCACCGCCTCGCGGAGCATGGGTACCGCCGCGGCCGTACCGTCCGAGACCAGGGTGGCCAGGCCGGGGCCGAGCGCATCTCGCGGGGTGGTCGTGCTCGGGGACGGTGCGGAGCAGGCGGCCCGCGAGACCACGGTCAGGTCACCGTCCGGGTCGGCCAGGGCACCGGCGACCAGGGCTGCTCCCCATGCGTCCAGGTGGGTCTCGCGTGCCAGGTGCGGGTCAAGGGGTTCGAGTCGTCGGGCGGCCCTGGCAAGCGCCGCGGGAGCCTCGCTGCCGGACCTGGCCGCCCGGCCGGTGAGCGCGCGCACGAGCTCGGCGCGGGCACGCTGGAGGTCGTCGACGGCGTCGGCCTCCGCCTCGGCGGAGAGCGCGAGCGCTGCTTCGTACCTGCCTGCGTCGAGGTTGGCCTGTGCCGCGGCGAGGGTCCGCTCGGCTCGTTGCCGAGGATCGGCGGTGAGGGAGGCGGCGCGCTGCAGGAAGGACGCTGCCGCCGCCACTCCCCCGCGAGCGCGGGCGCGGCCGGCGGCCTCGTGGAGGGCGTCGGCGATCCCGTCGTCCGTCCCGGTGGTCGCCGCCGCGAGGTGCCAGATCCTGCGTTCCGGCTCGGTCCCGGCGTCGAGGGCCGCGGCCAGGGCGGCGTTGACCTCACGTCGTTGCTCGGGCGTCCCCGCGGCGTAGGCGGCGCTGCGCATCAGTGGGTGCCCGAAGCGGGCCTGCCCTCCGACCTCGAAGAGCTGCTCCTCGGCGGCCGGCTCCGAGTCGGCAGGGGTGAGTCCCATCGCCTGCGCTGCCCGCCACAGCACGGTGGCGTCGCCCGTGGGTTCGGCCGCGGCGAGGAGAAGGAGCCGGCGGGTCAGGTCGGGGAGGGCGCGGATGCGGCGGACGTAGTGGTCGTGCAGGCTGCCGGGATGGATCGCGGGGAACGCGAACCCGCCCATCAGCTCGGAGGCGCCTCGCTGCGCCAGCTCCAGCAGGGCCAACGGGTTGCCGCGGGTCTCGGCGACGATCCGGTCCCGGACCCGGCTGTCGAGATGGCCGGGCAGTGCGGACGCCAGCAGGTCGACCGCCTCCTCGTGCTCGAGCCCGGAGAGATGGAGCGCGGGGATACCGGCGAGCAGCTGCTCCGCCGCGGGCTCGCGCACGGCGAACACCAGCAGCACCGACTCGGCGGCCAGCCGCCTGGCCACGAAGCCGAGGACCTGGATCGACGGCTCGTCGATCCACTGGGCGTCGTCCACCACGCAGAGGACGGGCCGGCCGGTCGCCGCCTCCGACAGCAGACCGAGCACCGCCAGTCCGACGACGAACTTGTCCGGAGCAGGCCCTACGACGTTCCCGAACGCCACCTGCAGCGCCTGCTCCTGGGGACCAGGGAGCCCGGGGAGCAGGTCGAACATCGGGGCGCAGAGCTGGTGCAGGGCGGCGAACGGCAGCTCCAGCTCGGACTCCGTCCCGGTCACCTCCGCGACCCGGCACCCGCTCGCGCGGTCGGAGACGTAGTCCAGCAGGGTCGTCTTGCCGATGCCGGCCTCACCGCGCAGCACGAGGGCACCGCCCTCGCCGTTGCGAAGGCGGTGCAGCGCGTCGTCGAGTCGGTCCCGCTCCTTCGTACGACCGCGAAAGGCGGTGATCCGTACGCCCATTGCGCCACCCTAAGGCTCGAGGACCACCGCCGTCGCGGGTATCGCACTCCTCCTGCTCGCCGTCCTCGCGGGTCACTCGGGCAGCGGCTCGCCGTGGAACTCGGCGAGCATGTAGGCCGCGTACCACTCGGGCCAGGCCTCGTCGTACTCACCGCCGTTGCGGGCCTCGTGCTCGCCGTGGGCGACCGCCACCCGCTTGAGCGCCTCCGTCAGGTCGCTCGCCGTGGCGTACGACGTCGCGGTGTCGTCGATCCGCCCGGGGAGTCGGGTGGTGACCTCCTGGAGCAGGTAGGTGTTGCCGTCCGGGTCCGCGAAGGACGCGAACGACCCGTAGCTCGCGCGCTCGTCGGCAGCGCCGGCCAGGCGTCCGTCACCGGAGAGCGGCCGGAACTGGGCGCCGGGGACCTCGGGGTGGAAGACGTCGCTGATGTCGACACCCTCGGCCTCGAGAGCGTCGCGCGCCTTCTGGACGTCGGAGACGACCAGGTAGAGACCCTCGGCCGTGCCCGGCTCCGCGGTGGTGATGTTGGTGCCGAACTGGATCGACGCGGGCGAGCCCGGGGGCGTGAACTGCACGACCCGGAAGCCGTTGTCGAACTCGAAGTCGGCGTCGAGGCGCCAGCCCAGACCGTCGTAGAACTTCTTCGACCGGTCCACGTCGGCGACCGGGATGACGACTGCCTCGAGCTTCAGCGCCGTGGCTGCAGTGGTGTTCATTGCTTCGCACTCCTTCTTCTGGTCGGCGGGATTGCCGACATCTCCGAGAGTGCTCTCTCGCCGGGGCGGTCGAACCAGGGGTGATCCCTGGTCGACCCCCCGGTGTGGTCAGAACGCCTACTGGGTCAGTCGAGCAGGGCGCGAAGCACGGTCTGCAGCCCGCGGTGGGCCGTCGGGTAGGCGAAGTGCATGTCCGCCAGGGTCGCGATCGGGATCTCGGCGTGGACCGCGGTGGCCACCATGCCGAGGATCTCGCCCCCTGCCGCCCCGACGACGGTGCCGCCGACGAGGACGCCTCGGTCGGCGTCGGCGACGAGCTTGATCGGTCCCGGGTCCTCGGCGATCCAGCCGCGGGTGCCGAGGTCACCGGTCGCCGTACGCACCGTGATGCCCCGCTCGCGCGCGTCGGCCTCGGAGAGGCCGACCGAGCCGACCTCGGGAGCGGTGAAGGTGACCCGCCCGACCGCCCGGTAGTCCGCCCACGGACCGTCGATGCCGGTGAGGTCACGGATCACGACGTCGGCCTGGTACATCGACACGTGGGTGAAGGCGCCCTTGCCGGTGATGTCGCCGACGGCCCAGACACCGTCGGCGACCCGCATCCGCTCGTCCGGGTCGAGGACCCTGGCCTGCGGGTCGAGGCCGACGTGCTCCAGGCCCAGGTCACCCAGGTTCGCGCGGCGTCCGGCGGCGACCAGCAGCCGCTCCGCGGTGACCGCACTCTCGCCGAGGTCGAGCGTGAACTCGGAGCCGTCATGGGAGACCTGCTGGGCACGGGCTCCGGTGAGCACGGTGATCCCGGCGTCCTCGAAGGCCTGCTTGATCGCGGCCGAGGCCTCGGGCTCCTCGGGAGGGAGAAGCCGGTCGGACGCCTCGACGACCGTCACCCGGACGCCGAAGGTGGCGAACACCTGGGCGAGCTCGCAGCCGATCGCCCCGCCACCCAGGATCGCGAGCGATGCCGGGAGCTCGGTCAGCCGGACGGCGTCGCGGTTGGTCCAGTAAGGGGCGTCGGCGAGCCCGGGAACCGGCGGCGCGGCCGGCGCGGTGCCGGTGTTGAGCACGATGCCCCGCGCCGCGACGTACGACGTCTCCGTGCCGTCTTTGGCGGTGACCGTGACCGTGCGGGGCCCGGTGATGCGCCCACGTCCCCGGGCGAAGGTTCCGCCCGCGGCGACCAGCCGGTCGACGGCTACCTGGTCGTCCCAGTCGTCGGTCGCCTCGTCGCGGATCCGGTCGGCGACCGGCTTCCAGTCCGCGGTGACGATGGCGGAGCCGGCGCGCCCCTCGACCAGACGTGCGTCGCGGAGCTTCTGCGCGGCGTGCACCATCATCTTGGTCGGGATGCAGCCGAAGTAGGGGCACTCGCCACCGACCAGACGCTCGTCCACACCGACGACCCGCAGACCCGCCCGGGCCAGGCTCCCGGCGACGTGCTCGCCACCCGGTCCGAGGCCGATCACCACGACGTCGCACTCGATCGCTTCGCTCATGATCGAACTCCATCAGACCGGCCGCCCGTTGTCACCCATCTTCCTCGACCAGAGTCCGATTCCCGGGTCGGCGACCCGGGCAGCAGAGGCCATGGCGTGCGGCATTCGGGGTCGAGCGTCTGTTTCTCGGATGTGGATCGTCCGTAACTCCAAAGTGGACAAGAGTCGCGTCATGACCCTGCGATGAGCCCGTCTCTCTCACGTGAAGGCCGCCGGAGAACGGATGGCCAGCGCCGCCCGCCGAGAAGAGGAAACACCATGGCTACCACCACGATCACCGCACGTCACCGCAGTGAACTGACCGCCGTCGAGTCGATCCGCAACAACATCCTCGACGCCGTCCGCACCCTCCGCAACAACGACCAGGCCGAGCACAAGCACCGCGGCGGGATGCCGCCTGCCGTCGGCACCACGATGTTCGGCGTCGCCGCGATGGCTGCCACCGGCATCGTCGCTCTCGGCGTCGTCCGCTGACCATGCGCCTTCATCTACGGTCCGTCGTCCACAGCCTGAGGCTGTGGGTGGATGCCCTGGTCCTGCTGAGGGGGAGGCCCAGGGCGCGGTCGGGGGGCCGCTCAACGGACTGAGTGTCGTCACGCGCGCCATCGGGGGATCGGCGCGCGTGACGACACGCGCCAGAGATCTCGTCATACCGAGGGATATGGACGGATCTCGAAAGACCGCAGCCGACCATCCGTGAGGATGGTCGGCTGCGGTGCATTCCGTGACCGGTCGTCAGGCCGGAACCGTCGACTCCTCCACCCACCCGCCGTCGGCCGGATCAGCTGGGGCGGCCGACTCGCGGCGTACGTCGGCGTCCTTCCACAGATCGAGCAGCACCGCCGGCCAGATCTCCTCGTCGGTGGACGCGAGCTCTGCGCGTGTCCACCAGCGGTAGGCCGCCATGGTGAGCTGCTCCTCCTCGGTGTGGCCGGCGGTGGAGACCTCGAAGGCCGGCACCCAGCACGCGAAGAAGAAGTCCTGCTGGTCGATGACCACGTCGCTGTAGCCGTGGACCACGGTCCGTCGCATCGTCGGGCCGATCAGGTCGGCCTCGGTGATCCGCAGACCGGTCTCCTCCTCGACCTCGCGCACGGCCGCGGCCGCCTCGCTCTCGCCGTCGTCGATCCCGCCGCCGGGGGTGATCCACCACTGCACGCCCGGGATCCCCGGGTCGGAGTCGGCGAAGAGCAGGATCCGGTCGCGGTCGTCGATCAGGAGTACGCGAGCCGTGCTGCGGCTGCGGCGGGGCCGCTCCTCCGGCGGGACGGGGACGAAGGTGCGGGGTGAGTCTTCCTCGGACGCCATGGCCCCATCCTCACCCACGCGGCGCGTACATGATCATGCCCATCCCGGCCAGGCACAGCGCCGCCCCGGCGATGTCCCACCGGTCGGGCCGGTAGCCGTCCATCGCCATCCCCCAGGCGATCGAGCCGACGACGAAGACCCCGCCGTACGCCGCCAGGATCCGCCCGAAGTGGGCGTCGGGCTGAAGCGTGGCGACGACGCCGTAGAGGCCGAGCGCGATGAATCCGGCGCCCACCCACAGCCAGCCGCGGTGCTCCCGGAGTCCCTGCCAGACGAGCCAGGCGCCGCCGATCTCGGCGACCGCCGCCAGCGCGAAGAGCAGGAGCGAGCGGAGGATCAAAAGCCCTCGCCGATCAGGTGGGCTCCGCCCAGCGGGTCGTTGTTCCACGAGATCGTCGTCCAGCCCTCGTCGGGGCTGCCCTCGACGACCGCGAGCCCGGTGTTGCGGATCCGGTTGTCGTCGCCGAACGCGGGCGACCGCGCGGTGCGCAGGCCGGTCCACATCCGGATCGCCGCACCGTGCGAGACGATCGCGACCGTGTCCTCGGGCTCGTGCTGCTTGACCACGGCCTGGACGGCGGCGTCGAAGCGCGCCAGGAACTCATGGCCCGCCTCGCCACCCGGGACCGGGGTCTCCAGCGTGCCGGCGATCCAGTCGGCGAGCGCCTCGAGATAGGCCGTCACCGACTCCTTGTCGGTGGCCATCTCCAGGTGACCCGCGTTGATCTCCTCGAACCCCTCCTGCACCACGACCGGCAACCCGAGCCGGTCGGCGAGCGGCTGAGCGGTCAGCTGCGTACGCACCAGCCGGGAGGCGTAGAGCCCCGCGATCCTCTCGCCCGCCAGCGCATCCGGCACCGCCGCGGCCTGGGACAGTCCGAGCTCCGTCAGCCCGGCGCCGGGGAAGGCGGTGTCGAGCGCCCCCGAGACGTTGCTCGGGGTCTGGCCGTGTCTGATCAGCAGAAGTCTCATATGCCGGTAAGGGTACGGGACCACCCCCGCCGAGAAGTCGGTTACGACGGCCGAGAAGTCGCTCACATGGGGCGAGGCGTCACCGACTAGGCTGAATCCGGACGAACTACTTCCGGGAGCCGCCACGATGGGACATGACGAGAGCCCGACAGCACGGGCGCTGCTCACCCTCGAGCTGCTGCAGTCCTCCCCCGGCATCACCGCCGAGCGGCTGGGCGAGCGGCTGCGGGTGACCGAGCGCGCCGCTCGACGTTACGTCGCGATCCTGCGAGAGGCCGGGATCCCGGTCGAGTCCGAGCGCGGCCCCTACGGTGGCTATCGCCTGGGCCGCGGGATGCGTACGCCGCTGATCTTCACCACCGCGGAGGCGCTCGGTCTGGTGATGGCCCTGCTCGACGGCCACCACGACATCGCCGACGCCACCGGCCCGGTCGGCAGCGCGGTCGGCAAGATCGGCCGGGTGCTGCCCGAGTCGCTGGCCCAGACGGTGGCCGCGGTGCGGCGTACGATCTCCGCCGTTCCGGACCAGAGCGCCGTCTCCCCCGACCCGGACATCACCACCAGCCTGGTCCAGGCCTGCGACTCCCGTCGGCGGACGACCATCGCCTACACGACCGAGAACGGCAACGAGCGCAAGATGGTCGTCGACCCGTGGGCGGTCGTCGTGCGCCACGCCCGCTGGTACCTGCTCTGCTGGTCGCACACCGCCGAGGCCCGCCGGGTGCTCCGGGTCGACCGGATGGGCGCGGTCGACATCGAGGAGACCTCGTTCGTACGTCCCGAGATCGACCCCGTCACCGAGGTCGAGGAGCACCTCGGGGAGGGCTGGGCCTACTCGGTCGAGGTCGTCTTCGAGGCCCCGTTCGCGCAGGTCGACCGCTATCTCCCGCGCGTCCTGGGCCGTCTCGAACCCGTCGACGACGGCCGCTGCCGTCTCGTCGGGAGCACCAACAGCCCGAGCTGGTACGCCCAGGAGCTCGCCCGTCAGGCCGTGCCGTTCCACGTCGTCGAGGGGGACGAGGTACGCCGCTGCGTCGCTGACCTGGGTCAGCGACTGCTCGAGGCCGCCGAGCCCCGCTGACCTCGCTCGGTCATCTCGCTGGGTCAGGCGAGACGCGCGGGCAGGTGGGAGTAGCCGCGGAGGATGCGGGTGGGGTGGCGCTCGCGGCCGTCGAGGAGCTTCAGGTCCGGGAAGCGCTCGAAGAGGAGCCGGAGGCCGATCTCCCCCTCCATCCTGGCCAGGGCCGCACCGAGACAGAAGTGGCGGCCGCTGGAAAAGGAGATGTGGTCGCGGGCGTTCTCCCGGGTCACGTCGAACACGTGCGGGTCGGTGAACACCGCCGGATCGCGGTTGGCGGCGGCGAGGATGGTGTTGATGATCGTGCCGCGCGGGATCGGCTGCCCCGCGATCACCGAGTCCTGACGGGCGACCCGGCCGGTCAGCAGCACCGGCGGGTCGAGCCGGAGCACCTCGTCGGCGGCGTTCGCCCACAGGTCGGGGCGGTCGCGCAGGATGTCGAGCTGTTCGGGGTTGTCGTGGAGCAGCGCGATCCCGTTGCCGATCAGGTTCACGGTGGTCTCGAAGCCGGCGGCGAAGACCAGGCCGGCGATCGCGCGCAGCTCGTGCTCGCTGAGCCGGTCACCGTCCTCGCGTACCGCGACGAGCTGGCTCAGCAGGTCGTCACCGGGATGGGCGGCGATATGGTCGAGGTGTCCACGCAGCCAGGTGTCGAACTCCTCCAGCGACGCCTCCATCCCGCGGAAGGTGCCCCAGTCGAGCCCGATGTCGAGGCTCAGCGCGGCGCCCTTACCCATCTCGAGCATGCGCTCGCGGAGCTCGACCGGCACCCCGAGCACCTCCGAGATGACCGTGATCGGCAGCAGCCCGCAGTAGCGCGAGACGAGATCGACCTCGGAGGCCCCCGACTTCTCCAGGTCGTCGAGAAGCTCGCGGGCGATCTCCTCGGTGCGCCCGCGCAGCCGCTCGACGGCCTTCACCGTGAACACGCGCGTGACGAGCTTGCGGTAGCGGGTGTGGGCCGGCGGCTCGGTCGCGAGCAGCGACGGCGGCTGGATCGGGTTGAATACGTCGCTGGCCGCCCAGGTGCCGGCCTTCGCCATCCATCCGCCGCCCGCGTCGGGCGCGAAGAACCCGGTCACGAAGTCGGAGCTCGTCAGCACCTCGCGGATGACCGCCTGGTCGGTCGCGACCTGGCTGAACGCGCCGCGATAGAGCGGCCCCTGCGCGCGCACCTCCTCGAAGAGGTCGATCAGGTCGAAGGTGTGCGACCCCGGTCCGCTGAGGATCAGGTCGCCCTGGAGATCGCCCTTCTTCGCGGCTCGGGTGATGACCGTACGCGGCAACCCGTGCCCCAGCGCCCAGCGCACACCCTGCTTGGCGGTGCGCTCCACCTGGTGGAGCGTCCGGCCGGCGATCCCCGGCGTGCGGACCGGCGGCGTGATCTTGAGCGGCATGCGAATCCTCCGAGGCGCAGGAACAGGTTCTTGTGCAGCGTACGCCGGACGGGAGTCCCACACATCCGACCCTGGTAGCAATTCAGTCCTGTATCGAACTGCCTCGGCCCGGGAGGATCAGCGCTTGACGAACTCGCGGTCGCCCTTGGGCCAGGAGTGCGTGTAGCCGGTGACCTTGGCGGCTCCTTCGACCCGGACGCTCCACTCCGCGTGCCCGGAGGCGACCGGCTTGATCACGACGAGCTGGTCGGGCTCGGTGATCGTGACCGTACGCGTGAACCGCTCCGGCGCGCCCCACGGATCCATCGCGATCGTCGCCGTCACCGGCAACCTGCTGGCGTCGATCCGCAGCCCGATGGCCTCGGTCATCGCGATCGCCTTCACCGACAGCGTCCTGGTCGGCTCCGGCTTCTTGGTCGGCTTGGGCGTCGGCGTCGGCGTGGGCTCGACGCGTACCGACGACGCCGTCGCGCTCGGCGAGGGCGACTCCGACGGTGGCTCGATGACCTCGTCGCTGGCCCCGGCGGTCGGCTCGGACTGCTGGCTCTGCGGCTCCTTCTTGTCGGAGGAGTCGGCGTCGGAACCGGTCACGACGCCGCGTACGACCTCGTAGATCAGGATCAGCAGGAGCAGGCAGACGACGACCAGCACCACCCGCCCGCGACGGGTCATCCGCGACCGTCGGTAGGGCCCCGGCTCCATGTGGTGCAACGGCACCAGCGGTCCCGGCGACCGCTCGGAGGCCTGCACGGGAACGGGCATGGGGGCAGGCTCGGGAACTGGCTCGGGAGCGGGCTCAGGGCCCGGCTCAGGCAGCGGCGCGGGTGCGGGAGGCGGCGCGGGTGCCGGCGGGGCAGGCTCGGGCTCCGGTTCGGGCTCCGGTTCAGGCTCCGGTTCAGGCTCCGGCTCGGGCTCGGGCTCTGGTTCCGGCTCCGGTTCCCGTGGCGGGGCGGGCGGCGGCACGAGCTCGGGCTCCTCGATCACAGGCGCGGGCACGGCGAGGATCGGCGGCACGTACGGCTCGGGTTCAGGTTCGGGCTCGGGAGACGGCTCGACCTCGGCCTGGATGACCAGCGGCGCGATGGCGTCCGGCAGCCACGCGGCGCCCGGAACGTCGTCGGGCGAGCCGTAGCTCCCGAAGACCTCGAGGGTCTCGAAGTCGGTGACGTGCCCGTCGGGATGGACGACCATCCGGACCCGGGCCTCGTCGTCGGTGGCGACGACCTGGACGGGCTTGCGGCTCGGGCCGGCGAGCTGCTCGCGTACGGCCCGGATGCCTGCTTGGTGCGGATCCTCTCCCCACGGACGATCCACCACGAGGCCGTTGAGCGTCGTGACCCCGCGGGTGACGGAGAGGATGGCTGTCTGCTTCCGGGCCATCAGCGGCCTCCGGAAGGGTCAATGCACACGTGTGGGGGTCCTCGCGGTGGGGAAGCGGGCAACGGGCTCGGAAAGTGTGTCGTTCAAGCCTCAACTGGGCAACTCACACGCGCAAGCCCTACCCACCAGTTACCGTCTTGTCAGCCTGCCTTGTCAGGCGAGCTCGCGAACCCTGTCCTCGAGGAAGTCGTCGAGCATGTCCACGGCGACCGCGTTCGCGGCTTGGATCTTCTCCTGGCTGACGCCACACATCCGCAGGCACGAGGACGCGATCGCCCAGGCCTCCGGGCACGAGATCCTGCGAACCGTGTTCTCGGTGATCATCTCGGCGCGCATGTTGATGACGCCTTCGACCTGCTGGATGAGCATGTTGCCCAGCTGCTTCAGGCTGACGCCTTCCAGCACCTTCTCCGAGGCCACCTTGCTGGCGAGATCGGCATAGGCAGCAGCCAGCTCCTGGTGCTCCTTGCGGAACTCGGTGTAGACCTCGCCGTTGGTCACGTCCGGCAGCATGTAGAGCATGCCGACGTTGTGCTCGACATCGGCAAGGGTGCGTACGTCGATGAGAACCAGCAGATAAAGAGCGGTCTCGTAATCGAGCGGTGGCACCTGGTTGAGGATCTTCTCGACCTTGTCCGTGGTCGGTCGGACCGACTTACGGAGCAGCTCGACGAGGATCTCGTCCTTGCCTGCGAAGTGGTAGTAGAGAGAGGCCTGACGGATGCCGACCTGGTCGGCGATCTCGCGGGTGGACGTCGCCGCGAAGCCCTGGGACACGAAGAGTCGCGCAGCAGCATCGAGGATCTGGTCACGTGGTGAGGCAGTACCCGAATCGGGCACATGCCTGGGGCGGCCGGGCCGAGAACGCCTAGTTGTCATGTACGCCATCTAAGCGGCCTCCCGAGTTTCGGGGAAGATTCGAAAGAGTCTTCTTCCCCTAAGGAATAGAGTCGAAAGTCCCACGGGAGGGTTGAATTCTCTGTCAACAAAGTGTATGGCGCGACCGACCAATAGACACGGCACAGCATCCTCCCGGGGCGATAATGCTGGCGGAATTCTGCCCAGTGTGACGGGGTTTCAGGCGGCTGAACAGGGTCGTGTGCCATCAGGAGGAATGACCCCGGTCCCATAACCGATATCAACGCCGAACGTTAAAGGCCCTGCTCAGACCGGTAACGGCGCCAGCCACCATGCGATGAGATATCAGCGGCGCTTTCGACCGCGATCGGCTCCACCAGAAATCCCGAAACCGAGGAGCCGTCCTCCAACGTCACCTTTCCGATCGCCATCGGAGCAGGTACGCCACCCACGAACGTCCCGAAGCCCGCGGCCGGGACGCGCCAGAGCTCGCCCTCGATCCGCACCCCGGTCGCGGGACCACCGACGCGGACCAGGCCGGGCTTCGGCGGCTCCGTCTCCAGGGCGAAGAGCCGGTAGTCGGCCGAGGTCGACACCCGGCGCAGCAGCGTCGCACCGGCTTCGACCAGCTGGTGGTTGAGCGGCATCCCCGACAGGTGCGCACCGACGACGAAGAGATCGACGGCGGGGCTGAGGAGCGTGTGGCCCAGCGCGGCCAGGGTGCGGTCGCTCCCGGCCGCTCCGGTCAGCATCACCCCGAAGGGCAGCCCGCCGACCTGGCCGGCCGGGACCGCGAGCGAGGCCATGTCGAGGAGGTTCGCGAAGTTCGTGTAGCGGCCCAGGCGCGCGTTGGCGCCCACGGGATCCGCGGCCACCTCGGCCAGCGTGGGATGCCCGGTCGTGGTCGGTGTCAGCAGCGCCGAGCAGCCGGTGAGAGCCTCGCGTCCCGCGGCACCGAGGCGCGCCAGCCGGGCGACGTCGCGCGCCCACTCGGCCGCGCCGGCCGATGCCCCGGCCAGGACGATCTCGGCGACCGTCGGGTCGAGGTCGGTCCCGATGAGGTCGCGGTTGGCCTCGAGGTGGGAGCCGACCGCGGCGTACCTCTCGGCGACGAAGGCGCCGTCGTAGAGCAGCGTGGCGGCCTCGAGCAGCGGCGAGATGTCGGTCTCGATGACCTCGATCCCGGCCGTGGCCAGGCGCGCGACCACGGCCCGGAAGGCGTCGGCCCAGCCCGGGGCGAGCCCGTCGAGGTGCTCGCCGGTCGGCACCGCCACCCGCGGCACCGGCGGCAGGCCGGCATCCGCCGGCAACGTACGCGACAACGGGTCGGTCGGGTCGGGCCCGGCCATCAGCTCCGCGGCCGCCCGCGCGGACCCGAGATCCCGGGCGAAGACGGTGACGCAGTCGAGCGTGTAGCAGGCGGGTACGACACCGGTGACCGGCACCAGCCCGCGCGACGGCTTCACCCCGACGATGCCGTTGAGCGCGGCCGGCACCCGTCCGGAGCCCGCGGTGTCGGTCCCGAGCGCGAGGTCGACCAGGCCGAGGGCGACCGCGACCGCCGAGCCCGACGAGGACCCACCCGAGATCCGGGTCGGGTCCCAGGCGTTGCGGACCGCGCCGTACGGGCTGCGGGTGCCGACCAGGCCGGTCGCGAACTGGTCCAGGTTCGTCTTCCCCACCACCAGCGCACCGGCCGCACGCAGCCGGGCGACAGCGGTGGCATCGGCAGACGGTGAGTAGGCGTACGACGGCGCTCCGGCGGTCGTCGACAGGCCCCGGACGTCGATGTTGTCCTTGACCGCCAGCAGACGGCCGGCGAGGGGAAGGATCTCCCCGCCGGCCACCTTCGCGTCGATCGCGGCGGCCTCCTCGAGCAGGTCGTCTCGCGTACGCAGCGAGATCCAGATCTCCGGCCGGTCGGACGCCTCGATCCGGTCGAGTGCGTCGGCGGCGCGGTCGACCGCGCCGCCGGGAAGCGAGTGGATCAAGATCCGGACCCGTCGAGAGGTCGCACGGCGGCGATGACCTGCCCCGGGACGATCTGCTCCCCCGGCTTCACGTAGATCTCGGCCACCTCGCCGGCGACCGGGACCGGGACGCTCGCCTCCATCTTCATCGCCTCGACGACCATCAGCGGATCGTCCTGCGCCAGCCGCGACCCGCGGCTCGCGACGACCTTCCAGACGGTCGAGGTGAACGGTGCGGTCACCGGCACGCACCCCGCCGGCACCTCGACCTCCGACGGGTCGCCCCGGGCGTCGAGGCGGTCGCAGATGTCGAACTCTCCCGCCACCTTCCAACGCTCGCGCTCCTCGTCGAAGGCCGCGGACTGCTGGTCACGGAAGGCTGCGATCGAGTCCGCGTTGGCGGTCAGGAAGCGGTCGTAGTCCTTGATCGAGAAGGTGCCCTCCTCGGTCTCGAACTCGCCGCGCCCGGCGTCGACCTCCGCCCGCAGCTCGAGGAGCTCGTCGGCGGAGACCGGGTACCACTCGATCCGGTCGAAGAACCGCAGCGCCCACGGGTCGTCGTGGAAGAGCCCGCCGGCCGAGGTGGAGCGCCGAAAACGGTTGAACACCTGAGTCGTCCGGCCGACCAGCTGATAGCCGCCCGGCCCCTCCATCCCGTAGATGCACATGTAGGCGCCGCCGATGCCGACGGAGTTCTCCGCCGTCCAGGTGCGCGCCGGGTTGTACTTCGTCGTCACCAGCCGGTGGCGCGGGTCCAGCGGGGTCGCGACCGGCGCCCCGAGATAGACGTCCCCCAGCCCGAGGACCAGGTACGAGGCGTCGAAGACGGTCCGGTGGACGTCCTCGACCGAGGAGAGCCCGTTGATCCGGCGGATGAACTCGATGTTCCACGGCGCCCACGGCGCGTCGTCGCGTACGCCGGCGGTGTAGCGCTCGATCGCCTCCCGGGTCGCCGGGTCGTCCCAGGACAGCGGCAGCCGCACCCGCCGTGAGGGCACGGTCAGCTCGGAGCTGGCAGGCAGGTCCTCCTCCAGCTCGCGCAGGAGTCCCGCGACCTGGCCGGCACGCAGGACCGAGGAGTCGGTGTGCACCTGCAGCGACCGGATCCCGGGCGTGACGTCGATGATGCCCGGCGGCGCGTGCTCCGCCAGCGCCGACTGCAGCGCGTGCACCCGCATCCGGAGACCCAGGTCGAGCGTCATCGGCCCGTACTCGACCAGCACGGAGTTGTCACCGCTGCGCCGATAGGTGACCTCGGGCCTCGCCGGTGTCCGGGGCAGGCGGCCCAGGACGCCGTCGTCGCCGTCGCCGCCCGCGCCGCCGACCACCGACAGGGAAGCACGGTGGTTGATCAGCCCGGCAGCCTTGCCCTCGCGCACCGGCACAAACCGAACTGCGTCCCCCGGACGCAGTTGCCCGATCTTCCACAGCTCCCCGCTGGCGACGACCGCCGGGCAGACGAAGCCGCCCAGCGACGGCCCGTCGGGGCCGAGGATGATCGGGGTGTCGCCGGTGAAGTCGAGCGAACCCACCGTGTAGGGCGTGTCGTGGATGTTCGAGGGGTGCAGCCCGGCCTCGCCACCGTCGGCACGGGCCCAGGTCGGCTTCGGCCCGATCAGGCGTACGCCGGTGCGGGCCGAGTTGTGATGCACCCGGTAGCTCGCCGAGTAGAGCTGGTCCAGGTCGGCGCGCGTGAAGAACTCCGGGGCCCCGTGCGGGCCCTCGGTGACACCGATCTCCCAGCTGTTGGTCAGGGCCGGCCGCCGCGACACCGGCGTCGCCGCCGGCTGCGCCTGCGGGTCGACCGCGGTGCCGGGGCGGAGCACGTCACCGCGCTGCAGCGTACGCCCGGCGTGGCCGCCGAACCCGCCGAGCGTGAACGTCGAGGCGCTGCCCAGATAGTCGGGCACGTCCAGGCCACCTCGGACCGCGATGTAGGCCCGCAGCCCCGGCCCGTCGGTGCGGCCCAGCTTCAACGTCGCCCCCGCGGGGAGCTCGATCGGCTCCCACTGCGGGGCAGGGACGCCGTCGACGCTGACCGGCATGGGGGCACCGGTCACACAGACGACGGCGGGATCGGAGAAGACCAGCGTCGGCCCCCCGGCCGTCGTCCGGCCCGTTGCCAGCGGCACCGTGACCTCGAGGCCCGGCGCGCCCCGGTGGTTGCCGACCGCCAGGTTGGCCTCGGCGAAGGAGACCGGGTCGAACGGACCCGACGGAGGTACGCCGACCTGCCAGTAGCCCACCCGCCCGGGAAGGTCCTGGACGGTGGTGAGCACACCCGGGTCGAGGACGTCGATGCGCGGGTCCGGGTCACCCCCGCTGCCGTCCTTGGCACGTTCCGGGAGGGTCGAGGTCGAGTGCGTGGCCGAGCGGAGCTCGGGGTAGGTCGTCATCGCGCGCAACGCGGAGACGTTGGTGACGATCCCGTCGATCCGGGTCTGCGCGAGCGCGGAGCCCAGCGTGTCCAGCGCCTCGTCGCGGGTCGCCCCGGTGGCGATCACCTTGGCGAGCAGCGGGTCGTAGTGGGGCGAGACCTCGAGCCCGGTCTCGATCCAGGAGTCCACCCTGACCGTGTCGGACGGCTCCGGCAGGATCGTCCGGGTGACCAAGCCGGAGGACGGCATCGAGTCCTTGGCCGGGTCCTCGGCGTAGACACGTGCTTCGACGGCGTACGCCTGGGGTGGAGGGCACTTGCGGAACAGCTCGTCGGGCAGGGCGCTGACCCCGTCGCGGGCCAGCCGCAGCATGAGCGCGACGATGTCGATGCCCATCACCTGCTCGGTGACGGCGTGCTCGACCTGGAGGCGGGTGTTCATCTCCAGGAAGGAGATCTGCTCGCGGCCCGGGTCGTAGACGAACTCCACGGTGCCGGCCGAGCGGTAGGAGACCGACTTGGCGAGCTGGCGCGCGGAGTCGTGCAGGACGGTACGCACGTGCTCGGGAAGAGCAGGCGCGGGCGCCTCCTCGATCACCTTCTGGTTGCGGCGCTGCAGCGAGCAGTCGCGGTCGCCGAGCACGGCGACCTGTCCCTCCCCGTCGCCGAAGATCTGCACCTCGACGTGCCGGGCCGGCCGCACCAGGCGTTCCAGGAACACCCCGGCGGTCCCGAAGCTGGTCTGGGCCAGCCGCGCGACGCGCTCGAAGGCGACCCGGACGTCCTCCTCCGAGCTGCACGCGGTCATCCCGATACCGCCACCGCCGCCGGTGGCCTTGACCATCACGGGCAGCCCGATCCGGGCCGCCTCCTCGGCCGCCTCGTCCGGACCGGACAGCAGCCCCGTTCCGGCCAGCATCGGCACGCCGGCGTTCTCGGCGAGCCGGCGGGCCGAGTGCTTCTCGCCGAAGGCGCTGATCTGCTCGGGCGTCGGGCCGACGAACCGAAGGCCCGCTGCCTCCACCTCGCGGGCGAAGGCAGCGCTCTCGGACAGGAAGCCGTAGCCGGGATGGAGCAGCCCCGCGCCGGTGCGCAGGGCTGCTGCGATGATCAGATCGCCTCGGAGATAGGAGTCCCGTGCGGGCGCGGAGCCCAGACAGACGGCCTCGTCGGCCTCCCGCACGTGTGGTGCCGCCCGGTCGGCCTCGGAGAAGACCGCAACCGTACGCATCCCGAGCTCGCGCGCGGAGCGCATCACCCGGCGGGCGATCTCCCCTCGGTTGGCGACCAGGACGGTGTCGACGGACAGTCCGGTATCTGGGCCAAACGTCATGCGTCGGCCTCGTAGTCCACGTCCGGCTCGGAGACGATCATCCGCAGCGGCGTCGGGTTGAAGTCGTTGCAGGGGTTGTTCATCTGCGGGCAGTTGGAGATGAGCACGAGCGTGTCGATCTCGGCACGCAGCGCGACCCGCTTGCCGGGCGCCGACATGCCGTCGACGATGCCGAGGGCGCCGTCCTCCTCCACGGGCACGTTCATGAACCAGTTGATGTTGGAGACGATGTCGCGCATGCCGAGGCCGTGCTTGGCCCCCTCGGTCAGGAAGTTCTCCCGGCAGCCGTGGTGATACATCACGTGGTGCCCGTAGCGCAGCGTGTTGGACTCCCGCGAGCACGCGCCACCGATGGTGTCCTGTCGGTCGATCTCGTTGCCGACGACGGTCATCAGGGCACGACCGTGGTTGCTGCGCAGCACCGTCCCGGTGCGGATGTAGGCGTTGTCCTGCCAGGCGAGCGTGTCCGGCGCGCTGTAGCGCTCGTCGGTGTCGTGCGCGTTGTAGAGCAGGCAGTCACCCGACTGGTTGCCCCCGACATCGACGATCGTCAGCACCTGCCCGGCACGTACGACACCCGACCACGACGCCCGCGGAGCGACCTGCTCGTCCAGCACGACGGCACCCGGCACCAGCGGGTCACCCCACTCCAGTGGGCTGCCGTCTGCGTACGACGCACCGACCGGCACGCTGGAGACCAGCTGGCCGTCGGGCGTCAGGTAGGTGGCCACAGGAACAGGAAGAGTCGTCACAGGCCTCATCACCGGGTTGTCGATCGTGGTAGTCACAGGCCCCGAGCCTCCGCATAGTCGAGTGTGTTCAGGTACGCCCGCCGCACCTCGGGAGAGGCGTCGAAACGCTCGTCCGCCGGGGTGGTCGGGGTGGTCTCCGGCGTACGCCAGGCGTGCACGCGCAGCGGCCCGACGATGTACTCCGGACGTGGGTCCCGCGGATGCGGGACGTTGGCGATCAGCACGATCAGGGGCAGCTCGGCCACGAGCTCGACCGAGGTCCCGGCGCCTGACGAGCCGACCCAGTCGAAGGCGCCGTCCGAGGCGACGCGCACTCCCTGGAAGAACGAGACCGAGGGAGGTACGTCGGCCGGCCCGAGTCCGTGCTTGGCAGCCGCCTTCACGAAGAGGTCACGGCCCGCCGGAGCAGGCCCCTCGGGCAGCGCGGTGCCGTAGCGCAGCGCGTTCCAGGCGGCGGTGCTCGTCCCGCAGAACGCGTCGTGGCGTCCCGAGGTGTCGGTGAGGATCGTGGCGAGCACCCGGCCGTCACCGGAGAGCAGCGGGTGGCCGGCACCGAGGTAGGCCTGCCACGGGATCTTCTGGGTGTCGGCGACGTTGAGTCGCTCGGTCGGCTCGAGGGCGTTGTAGACGAGCGTGTGGGCACAGGCCTCGCCGGTCGGGTCCTCGAGCCGGAACCGGGTGCCTCGGGCGAGCACCTTGTGGGTGTAGCTGCCGGGCGCGACCGTCTCGGCCCAGGTGAGGCTCTCCGGGTCGACGTCGTCCGGGCAGAACGGGCTCGACGAGGCCGGTAGGTACGGCATCCAGTCGCTGACCTGCCCCCCTTGCGCGCGAGCATCTGCCCGTGCGTTCAGCACCGTGTCCGTGCTGTGGTCTGCAGCTAGCGCCACCCGCGTCCTCCTTGAAGCATGTTGAACCTGTCGACTGACAGGTAAGCATGTAGGTCAAGGGCGTCGGGGGCAAACCATGACTGTTGGAAACCTGAGTCCGAAATGTGGGGTCGGAGACGGCGAAATTCTTCCCTGTCGGTCGATCGATTCTTACCGTTTTCGGCGTGAACTCGCTAGGGGGCAAGGACCATTTCCTGCCGAATTCACGCGTGCGGTGCCGCCTGATGGAGCGTTCTCGCCGCGGCCGATGCTCGCCCACCGCACGCAGAACCTGTCAAAAGATAGGTAACATGTCCGGTGTGATATCGGACACCGATCCGATGGCGATCCGGAACCGTGCCGAGGAACGGACCGAAACGTCGGAGGATCCCGGATTCGGCTGACATCGACCCGTCGGAGTGGGACCCTGACCCACGCAGGACGGGCACCATGAGATGCCGGACGGACGCCGACCGGCCTTCATCCGGAGATCAGCGGGATGATCGCTTCGACCCCCACGGCACCACATTTCCGGAGACGAACGTCCGCGATTCGGACCCGTCGCGCGGCATCGGGACCCCGACCATTCCGACGAGCTCGGACAGGTCGCTGATAGTCGGCCCGCTCCACTCGGGATCGAGGTCGAACGCGACGCCCTCCTCCTCCTCGATCTCGTCGTGCCCCCTGGCCCGGAATCGCACCGACCGCATCCCGACCGCCTCGGCGCCGCTCAGCTCGCGGTCGGCACCGTCACCGACGTAGACGCACTCGCTGGTCCGCACCTCCAGCGCCGCCGCGGCGACGAGGTAGGCGCCCGAGTCGGGCTTGCGTACGCCCGTCTGACAGGAGAACGAGACCGCGTCCAGGTGGTCGGCGAGCGGGCTCTGCGGCCAGATCGCGACCGTCTCCGCCCCGCAGTCGGCGACGAGACCGAGCTTGAACCCTCGTTTGCGCAGCGACTTCAGTGCGGGCAGCGCCCAGGTGGCGGCGTGGAGCGAGAGCGCGTAGTTCAGCCGGCGCGTGATCGCGCTCTCCACCTGAGACTCGGTCGGCGACCCGCCGACCCGTCTGGCCAGGTAGCGCACCGTGTGATGCACGTCGGCCATCAGGCCGCGTACGCGCTCGTCGAAGGTGTCGGTGACCGCAGCCGCGAACGCGACGGGGTCGACGCCGAGGTCCGCGCCCATCGCCCTGGACACCGCGTCGTGCTCGGCAGGATGACCACTCGGGACGAGCGTGTCCTGCAGGTCGAAGAGGACCGCACGCACCTCGGCCTCATCCATGGCCTCAGCGTAACCAGGATCGAATCTTTGCTGAGGAAGTTCGACGAATCCGTAAAGGTTACGTCGATCAGCGGGTTCCGGTCAGCAGCAGTCACAACCGTCGTCGGGCCGGCCGTCGTCGATGAACGCCTCTACCGGGGAACAGCAGACCTCGCCTCGCCAGGCGTTCACGCCCTCCCGGACGGCGACGGCGGCGATCGTCAGCGCGGCGAGGGAGTCGGCCCACCACCAGCCAAGGAGGCTGTTCAGCACCAGACCGAGCAGGAGCGCGGCCGACATGTAGGTGCACAGAAGGGTCTGCTTGGAGTCGGCGACGGCCGAGCGTGAACCGAGCTCGGTGCCCGTACGCCGCTGCACCCATGAGGCCAGCGGCATGACCAGCAGGCTCAGCACGGCCATGCCGATTCCGACACTCGAGTGCTCCGCCGCCTGGCGGGTGGCGAACGCGGTGACGGCGTCGAAGCTCACGAAGGCGGCGAGCGCGAAGAACGAGCAGGCGATCACGCGCAACGCGGTCCGCTCGCGGCTCTCGTGGTTGCCGCCCCCGAACTGCCAGGCGACGGCGACCGCGGAAGTGACCTCGATCACCGAGTCGAGACCGAATCCGACCAGCGCGGCCGAGCTCGCCCCCACACCGGCGACGAGCGCGACGATCGCCTCGACCACGTTGTACGCGATGGTGAAGGCCACCAGCAGCCGCACCCGGCGTACGAGCACGGCCCTTCTCCGCTCGGCGGCCGGTCGGGCGAGGACCACCTCCGCGGAGCGGGCCGCACTCACCACGTCACCTCGAGGCACTGCGGCGTCGGAGCGGTCTCGGTCTGCAGCGTCGCGTGCTCGATCCGGTGCTCGGTCGCGAGCATCCGCTGGGCCCGGGCGAGGACGTCCTGCGAGTCGGCATCCTCGGCGAGCGTGAGGTGCGCGGTGGCGACGTTCATCCCCGAGGTGAGGGTCCAGACGTGCAGATCGTGGGCGTCCTCGACCCCCGGGATCGCCTCCAGGTCGGCGACGACGGCATCCACCACCAGACCGTCGGGGATCTCCTGCCCGAGCACGGCCAGGACCTCGCGTCCCAGCACGACGGCCCGGACCGCCACGAAGAGCCCGATCGCCACCGCGACACCGGTGTCCCACCACGCCTGGCCGGTGAGCGCGACGATCACACCGGCCACGATCACGCCGACGCTGCCCGCGGCATCGGCGACCACCTCGAAGTAGGCGCCCTTGACGTTGAGCGACTCGGCGGCGCCGGCGCGCAGCAACAGCATCGAGACGACGTTGACCACCAGACCGAGCGCACCGACCACGAGCATCGCGCCGGTCTGCACCTCGGTCTCGGCGCCGATCCGCCCGACGGCCTCCACGACGACGTACGCCGCGGCCCCGAGCATGATCAGCACCGTCAGCCCCGAGGCGAAGACCTCGGCACGATAGGAGCCGTAGGTGCGCCGGCCGGTGGTGTCCGGCCGCGCCGCCATCCTGGTCGCCAGCAGCGCCGCTCCGAGCGCGACGGCGTCGGCGCCCATGTGGCCGGCGTCGGAGACCAGCGCGAGCGAGCCCGACCACGCGCCGGCGACCAGCTCGACGACCAGGAAGCCCGCGACGAGGGCGAACGTGACTGCGAGCCGCGACCGATACCTTCCGCCGGCGTGGCCGGCGGCGCCGTGACCGTGTCCGTGCCCCATCAGCAGCACCCCAGCTCATCGGCGTCGGCACAGGCGGCCTTGTCGGTGACCAGGACCAGTCCGTGGAGATCCGCCAGAGCGTGGGCCACGCGCTGGTCGACCAGCTCGTAGCGCGTACGCCGCCCCTCGGGGACGGCCACCACCAGACCGCAGCCACGCAGGCAGGCCAGGTGGTTCGAGACGGCCTGCCGGGTCGCGCCGAGCGAGTCCGCCAGGTCGGCCGGGTACGCAGGTCCCTCGCGCAGTCGCATCAGGATCCGGGCACGGGTGGCGTCGGAGAGCGCGTGGCCGAAGCGCGCGAGCGCGTCCAGGGAGGCCGTCGTCGTCATCACCATGGGCTGACCGTACATCGTTTCCTGAATTCAGCCAATCATGTACTGACCTAGGGTGACGCAGCCCACGCCCCACGCGACTGGGACCGCCCTCGGCCCGTGGCCTAGACTCGGGACCACGAAGGGGAGTAGTCCTCAACAGTCGCGTCGACACACTGGCCTCAGCGCCCGGCGCGATCGGCCACGAAGGTGGCGGACGAGACCTTCGACCAAGCACCCGTATCAACACGACGGTGCTGGTCGAAGGACGCTGCACCCTCATGGGATTCCTCCGGCCGGCGCCGGAGAGGAACCCCTGTGTACGCCTTCCTGCTGTCGACCGCGGTCATCTTCGTCGCCGAGCTCGGCGACAAGAGCCAGCTCATGGCGATGACGTTCGCCACCCGCTACCGCGCTCGAGACGTGATCCTCGGGATCACCGCCGCCACCGCGATCGTCCACCTGGCCTCGGTCGCGATCGGCGCGCTCATCGGGGACGCCTTCGCCGAGCACCAGCACTACATCACCATCGTGGCCGGCCTCGCCTTCCTGGTCTTCGCGGCGTGGACCCTGCGCGGCGACGAGCTCACCGAGGACGAGGCCAAGAAGGCCCGCAACAGCCGGGGCATGGCGATCATCGCCGTCGGCATCGCGTTCTTCCTGGCCGAGCTCGGCGACAAGACGATGCTCGCGACGATCACCCTGGCGACCCAGGAGGGCTGGCTCGGCACCTGGATCGGCTCCACCGTCGGGATGGTCGCGGCCGACGCTCTCGCCATCGGCGTCGGCGCACTGCTGGGCCGCAACCTTCCCGAGAAGGTGATCAAGTACGGCGCCGCCGCACTCTTCGCGATCTTCGGGATCATCCTCGTCCTGGACGGCATCGTCCAGCTCTGATCCTCAGCTCTGATCCCTGGCGACAGGACGTCACGACTGGTCGAGCGCCTCGACCCGGCGGTTCAGGTAGCGCTGCTCCGGCACGCTCTGGGTCAGGCGCGCCGCCAGCACATAGTGCTCGCGGGCGGTCGCGAGGTCGCCGGACTGCTCGAGCAGGTGCGCCAGCACGGCATGGGCCCGGTGGTGCCGCTGCATCGCGGGGTGCTCCAGCAGGTCGCGTACGATCTCGATGCCGTGCTCCGGGCCGAGGCTCATCGCCACCGCGACGGCCCGGTTGAGCGTGACCGCCGGCGAGGGTGCGACCTGGGCCAGCATCCCGTAGAGCAGGTTGATCTGGAGCCAGTCGGTGGCCTCGTACGACTCCGCCTCGGCGTGGACCGCGGCGATCGCCGCCTGCAGCTGGTAGCGGCCCACCGGTCCCTCGGGGAGCACCTCCTCCAGCAGCGCGACGCCTTCGCGGATCAGCTCGCGGTCCCACTGCGAGCGGTCCTGGTCCTTGAGCGGGATCAGGTCACCGAGGTGGTCGACGCGCCCGCACGAGCGCGCCTGGGTCAGCAGCATGAGGGCGAGCAGACCGGTGGCCTCGTCGTGCTCCGGCAGGATGCCGCGCACCATCCGGGTCAGCCGGATCGCCTCCTCGGTGAGCTCGATGCCCTGCAGGTCCGGGCCGCTGGTGCGGGTGTGGCCCTCGTTGAAGATCAGGTGGCAGACGTCGAGCACGCACGCGATCCGCTCGGGCAGCTCGTCGGGCGCCGGCGAGCAGAACTCCTCGTTCTTCAGCGTCGCCCGTGCCCGGCTGAGCCGCTGCCCCATGGTCGCCTCCGGAACCAGGTACGCAGCCGCGATCTCCGCCGTCGTCAGGCCGCCCACGCACCGCAGCGTGATCGCGACCTGGGAGGGGCGGCGCAGCGCGGGATGCGCGCACATCATCATCAGCCGCAGCGAGTCGTCGTAGGCCGAGCCGATCTCGGGAGCCACCGGGTCCGGGTCGTCGAGCCGCCGCGCCATCCCGTCGGCGAGCTCGCGCCGGGTGCGCGCCGAGTCCGCTCGCAGCTGGTCGATCAGCCGCCGGTGAGCCACCCGGATGAGCCAGGCCCGGGGATCGGCCGGCAGACCGTCGCAGGACCATCGCTGGCTGGCCGCGATCAGCGCCTCCTGGGCGGCATCCTCGCAGTCGGACAGATCGGGATGGACCCGCAGCAGGGCGCCGAGGACATGGGCGGACTCCTGCCGCCACACGTCCTCGACTCCCGTCACCGTCATGTCAGTAGGTTGCCACCGGGCGTAGCTCGACCGTCTCACCGGGGCCACTGAAGCTGCGTACGACCTCTTCGGCTCTCTCCTGGGACTCGACGTCGATCAGGAAGAAGCCGGCCAGATGCTCCTTGGCCTCGGAGTAGGGGCCGTCGGTGACGACCGGCTCTCCGGCGTCCCAGCGGTAGAGCCTGGCCGAGGCCGGGTCCGCGAGCGGCTGCCCGCCGAGGAGCTCCCCGTTGGCCGCGAGCTCCTCCATGATCCCCTCGAAGGCCGCGTTGAGCTTCTCCCTGGCCTCCTGCGGCAAGGACTGGAGCTCGGGGATGAAATCCCCGGTCGGGTGGCCCCAGGGCTGCGGGTTGGAGTGGATGAGGATGACGTACTTCATTGCTCTTCCCTTTCGTAGGCGCCTTCCGAAGGCGTGCTTACGGGGGATACGTCGTAGCCGGCCGGCGTGGTTCTACATCGTCCCAGAAACTTCCGTGCCGCGGAGTGGGTCTCCTCGGCGGAACCCTGTGCAGCGGCCGTCGCGGATGTGGAATGGTGACCGCTTGTGAATCCGGGAGCGTTCGAAGCAGTCGACGAACGCCTGGTCTCCACCCTCGACGACCTGCTCGCCCAGCAGTCGCTGGCGCCCGGCATCGTCGTCAACGCCCTCTTCAACCGGCTGGTGACCGCGGTGCTGAGCGTGCCCGAGTCGGCCGCCGACTCCGTGCTGGCGGCGCTGCCGCCGTCGCGTTCTCCCGCGGCCTTCCGGTCGGTGGCCTCCGCCGGCGAGCACGCGCTCGAGCGGGTCTGGGCCGACCGGATTTCGCGCGCGGCCGACCCCGCGGAGACCTTCTCCCGCTTTCCCTACCGCGAGAACTACCGGCTCCTCGTGGAGATGGAGCTGCAGGCCGTACGCCGCCAGGGCACCGACCCGCGGCACGTCCTGCTCCTCGGCTCGGGGCCACTGCCCCTGACCGCGCTCTGCCTGGCCGAGCACGGCATCGCGGTGCACTGCGTCGACCACGATCCGGAGGCCATCCGGCTCTCCTCCGCCGCCTTCGGGCGCCTGGGCGCCGCCGGGGTGACGTTCGAGCACGCCGAGGCCGCGGCCGCCACCCCACCGCGACCCGTCGACGTGGTGCTCCTCGCCGGGCTGGTCGGATCCGACGACGCCGCGAAGGCCGACGTGCTCGGCAAGGCGGTCACCCACCTCGCCCCGGGCGGGCTCGTCCTGGCGCGGAGCGCCCGGGGGCTGCGTACGCTGCTCTATCCGCGGGTCGGCCCCGCGGCGCTGGCCGGTCTGACCGTGGTGGCCGAGGCCAACCCCGAGGTCGACGCCCCCGGGACCGACGTGATCAACAGCGCCATCCTGGCCCGGCCTAGAGAGCCGGGTCGAGCACCTCGGCCTTGAGCTGGGCGGCGCGCTCGATCCGCTCGGCACCGGTCTTCCCGAGGTTCCACGTCGGCAGGATGAACTCGTCGAAGCCGGCCTCGACGTACTGCCCGACGAAGTCCTGCAGCTCACCGGCCGAGCCGGTCTGGGTCCTGGCGAAGCCCGGGTTCGCGCCGTCGAGATCGAGCATGAGGTTCGCGGTCGTCCTGATCGTGGACGGGTCACGCCCCACCTGCTCGCAGGCTTCCAGGAGCTTGGCCCGGACCGCACCGGCGCTCTCGGGCGTGCCCCAGGTGTTCCACTCGTCGGCGTGACGGGCGACGACCCGCAGCATCCGCGGGCCCTTGGCGCCGACCAGGATCGGCAGCGGCGAGGCCACCGGCTTCGGCTCGCACGGCGCGTCGGTGAGCTGGAAGTGGGTCCCCTCGAACGTCGTACGCGGCTTGTCGAGCAGCGACCGGGTGATCTCGATGGCCTCCTCGAACCGGTCGACGAGCACCTTCGCGCCCGGCAGGTCGATGCCGTAGGCCTTGTGCTCGTTGATCTGCCACCCGGCCCCCATGCCGAGCACGAAGCGGCCGCCGGCGATGTGGTCGATGGTCGCGGAGCGGTTCGCGAGCAGCGCCGGGTGGTGGATGGTCGTCGGCGAGACGAGGGGCCCGATGCGTACGTTCTGGGTGGTCGCGGCCAGCGCCGGCAGGATCCCCCAGACCTCGTGCATCGGCCCGTCGTCGACCTCCTCGGTGCCGGTGTTGGGCATGTAGTGGTCGGCGACCCAGACGCCGTACCAACCGGCCTGGTCGGCCGCCTGCGCCTCGGCGAGGATGTCAGCGGTGGGGAAGACGAGGTTGGGCCACAGCGAGATCTTCACGTCCCCAACGTACCCGCCTCCGAAATCTCTTCAGAAATATTCTTGGCAAGGCTGTCGATCCCGCGTAGACCTCGTTCGACCAAGGGGTGAACGGGCCGGCAAGACGGTCCGACCGACACAGGAGATACCGAGATGCCGAAGTACATGCTGATCTGGCGCACCGTCGACGAGGACAAGATGAACGCCGCGATGTCCGAGATCCCCTTCGAGGAGATGCTCGAGAAGATGGGCCGGATCAACGACGAGCTCATCAAGGCCGGCGTGCTGCTCGCCATGGAGGGCCTGGACCCCGAGGAGCACACCGTCGTCACCTACGCCGACGCCGACCAGCCGGTGGTCACCGACGGCCCCTACGGCGAGACCAAGGAGCTCTTCGGAGGCTTCTACCTGATCTCTGTCGCCTCGAAGGAGGAGGCCATCGAGTGGGCCAAGCGCATCGGCTACTTCCCCGGCTCGGCCGTCGAGATCCGCCGGGTGCCCACGATCGACGAGTTTCCGCAGGACAACCCGTGGATCCAGCAGGAGCTCGAATGGCGCACCAAGAACGGGCAGCTCTGATCGGCTGCGGACCGACGAGCAAGCAGGAGACACCGATGAGTGACGCGACGCGCGCCGTCGAGGCGATCTGGCGAATCGAGTCCGCCCGCATCGTCGGCGCGCTCGCGCGCTACACCGGCGACTTCGCCCTCGCCGAGGACGCGGCGCAGGAGGCGCTCGCCGAGGCGCTGGCCTCCTGGCCACGCGACGGCCAGCCCGCCAACCCGGTCGGCTGGCTGATGACCACCGCCAAGCGGCGGGCGATCGACACGATCCGCCGCGCCGGCGTCCAGCGGGAGAAGTACGAGGCCATCGCCCACGACCAGGACGAGGCGTACGCCGACGACCTGGACGTCGAGCGGATCGACGACGACGTCCTCGCGCTGATGTTCGTCTCCTGCCACCCGGTGCTGTCCAAGGAGGCCCGGGTGGCCCTCACCCTCCGGGTCGTCGGCGGTCTCAGCAGCGAGGAGATCGCCCGGGCCTTCCTGGTGCCGGTGCCGACGATCCAGGCCCGGATCACCCGCGCCAAGAAGACGATCGCGGCCGCGAAGGTGCCCTTCGAGGTCCCGTCGCCCGACGAGCGTCGGGAGCGGCTCGCCGGGGTGCTCAACGTCCTCTACCTGATCTTCACCGAGGGCTCCACCGCCACCTCCGGCGAGGATCTGATCCGCACCGACCTCGCCCGTGAGGCACGCAGGCTGACCCGCGTGCTGATCGGCGTGCTGCCCGACGAGCCGGAGGCGTACGGGCTGCTCGCGCTCATGGAGCTGACCGCCTCCCGCTTCCCGGCGCGCACCGATGCCGCCGGTCACCCGGTCCTTCTCGAGGAGCAGGACCGCACCCGCTGGGACCAGGGCGCCATCCGCCGCGGCCGGGCGGCATTGGAGCAGGCGACCCCACGAGGCCTCGGCCCCTATGGCCTGCAGGCCGCGATCGCGGCCACCCACGCCGCCGCCGACTCGGTGGAGACCACCGACTGGGAGCGGATCATCGTCCTCTACGAGGCGCTGGGCCGCATCGCGCCCAACCCGATCGTCGACCTCAACCGCGCCGTGGCGGTGGCGATGGCCCACGGGCCGATGCGAGCGCTGCAGATCGTCGACCGGATCGCCGAGGACAAGCGGCTCGACCACACCCATCTCCTGCCGACCGTACGCGGCGAGCTGCTGCGCCGGCTCGGCCGAACCGTCGAGGCCCGCGAGGAGCTGGAGCGGGCGGCAGCGATGTGCACCAACGAGCGCGAGCGTGCCGTCCTCCGGCAAAAAGTCGCTGATCTTCCCTAAAACGGGGTATACCTGTCGCTCATGTCACAAGCAGCGAGGACAGAGACGTCTGAAACCCCACGCTGGCGGATCCTGGGTCCTGGCCTCGTCGTGGCCGCGACCGGTGTCGGCGCCGCTGACCTGGTCGCCACCCTGATCGCCGGCAGCAAGTACGGCTACGCCCTGCTCTGGGCGGTCGTCGTCGGCTGCGTGCTGAAGGTCGTGCTCGTCGAGGGCGCGGGGCGCTACAGCCTGGCCACCGGCGAGACGATCTTCCAGGGCTGGCGGCGTCTGGGCATCTGGACGACGATCTACTTCGGCCCCTACATCGTCATCTGGGGCTTCATCTACGGCGCCGCCGCGATGGCCGGCACCGGCCTCTCCCTGGCCGCGCTGTTCTCGTTCGCCTCGGTGAAGTTCTGGGGCATCCTCTCCGGCCTGATCGGCATCGCGATCGTGTGGACCGGCCGCTACGGCCTCTTCGAGAAGTTTCTGGCCGGCCTGGTGGGGATCATGTTCGTGACCATGGTCGGCGCCGCTCTCGTCACGCTGCCCAACCTTCCCGAGCTCCTCACCGGCCTCGTCCCGACCATCCCCGAGGGCTCCCTGGTCAACATCCTCTCGGTCGCCGGCGGCGTCGGCGGCACGATCACCCTCGCCGCCTACGGCTACTGGCTGCGCGAGAAGGGCTGGCACACCCCGAAGTTCATGCGCGTCATGCGGATCGACAACACCACCGCGTACGTCGTCACCGGCATCTTCGTGGTCGCCACCCTCATCGTGGGTGCCGAGCTGCTCTACTCGGCCCAGATCGCGATCGGCACCGGCGACCAGGGCATGCTCGACCTGTCCAAGGTCCTCGCCGACCGCTACGGCACCTGGTTCGGCAAGCTCTTCCTGATCGGCTTCTGGGCTGCGGCGATGTCGTCCCTCGTCGGCGTCTGGAACGGCGTCAGCCTGATGTTCGCCGACTTCATGGGCACCATCCGCGGCAAGGCGGACGAGGCCGAGGCCAAGAGCGGCGGCCTCTGGTACCGCGCCTACATCCTCTGGCTCACCTTCCCGCCGATGATCTGGCTCCTGCTGGCCGACGAGCCCGCCTGGCTCATCCTCATCTACGGAGTCCTGGGCGCGTTCTTCATGCCGTTCCTGGCGATCACTCTGCTCTGGCTGCTCAACACCGGCCATACCCCGGCGGAGTGGCGCAACAAGTGGGTCTCCAACATCGGCCTCATCATCTGCGCCCTCCTCTTCGCCTGGCTCGCCTTCGACCAGGTACGCACCTCCATCACCGACCTCCTCGGCTGATGCCGAGTCGGCTCCTGGACGGTTACGCTTGAGCCTTGCCGATCCGCCAGTAGCCGACGAACGTGATCCGCGACTTCGGGACGCCGAGGGACACCAGGTGACGGCGTCCTTCGGCGGGGATCGTCCGCTCGCCGACGAGATAGGCGGAGAGCGTGGCCGGCTCCTCGGGCATGAACGCCTGCACCTCGGCGATCGCCAGCGTCCCGGGGCGATCGGCGGAATCGCCGCGCGGCAGCCACCGCACGTCGACCCCGTCCGGCCCGGAGACGTCCTGGACGTCGGCCATGTCCGGGATCTCGATGACCGCCAGCCCTCGAGCGTCGCGGGGCATGTCCCGGAGGATCCCCAGGATCGCAGGGAGAGCCGACTCGTCGCCGACGAGCAGGTGGAACGAGGCGTCCGAGGCGAAGTCGAAGCCGGTGCCCTGGTCCATGAGCACGACCTGCTCGCCGGGCTGTGCCGTACGCGCCCACGGGCCGGCGATCCCGATGTCGCCGTGGACGACGAAGTCGACGTCCATCTCACCGAGCTCGGGCCGGTGCTCGCGCACGGTGTAGTTGCGTAGCGGCGGCCGGTCACCATGCCTGATGTACTTGAGGTAGTCGATCGTCCCGAGCTTCTCGGGCACCACGTCGAAGTTGGTGGCCTCACCACCCGGCCGCGGCAGGAACAGCCGGAACCACTGGTCGAAGCCACGCTGCGGGAAGCGCCGCAGGTCGTCGCCGACCAGGGTGAGCCGCACCATGTGCGGGGTGACCTGCTTGTTGTGCAGCACCTCGGCGGCGTACAGACCCTTCAGCTTCCGACCTTCGTCGAATCCCATGCCCACTCCTCTTTCGTGAAGTTAGGCTTACCTTACCTAGTACCGCAAAGGCGGCGAGACCAAAGTCGGTTGACGCCTGCTGGGTCCGGGTAAAGGCTGGGCGGCATGCCCGCCGACGAGCTTTCCGGCTGGAGGCGCAACGTAGCGACCTTCCTCGCCGGCCAGACGGTCTCCCTGCTCGGGTCGATGCTGGTGATGTACGCGGTGATGTGGCACCTCACCATCGAGACCCGCTCCGGGTCCGTGCTGATGCTCAGCCTTGTGTTCGGGATGCTCCCGCAGGCGTTCATGTCGATCTTCGGCGGCGTCTGGGCCGACCGACATCACCGCAAGTTCCTCATCATGGGATCCGACACCACGATCGCGGTCGCGACCCTGATCCTGGCCGGATTGATGGCGAGCGGGATCGACGACCTCTGGATCATCTATCTCGCCCTGGCCATCCGCTCGGTCTTCGCCGGCATCCAGATGCCCGCGGTCACCGCGATGATCCCGCAGATCGCACCGGAGTCTCAGCTGCTCCGCATCAACGGGGCCTTCCAGACCATCCAGTCCGCGATGACGCTCCTGGCTCCGGCACTCGCTGCGGTCATCTACGCCAACATGGACATCGTCGCCGTCTTCTTCATCGACGCGATCACGGCCCTGATCGGCGTCGGGCTGCTCGCCCTTGTCCCGGTCGCCCGTCTCGTACGCCCCGACCAGGGCAAGGTCTCCTACTTCGGCGACCTGCGCGCCGGTCTGAAGTACGTCTCCACCCACGCGCACGTACGTTGGATCCTCATCCTCTTCACGCTGGTCATGCTGATGGTCGGTGCACCGTCCTATCTCACCCCGCTGATGGTCACCCGTACCTTCGGCGACGAGGTCTGGAAGCTCACCACCAACGAGCTGTTCTGGGGTTTCGGCATGCTCGCCGGCGGCGCCGCGATGGCCGCCCTCGGACCCAAGATCGTCCACCGCATGCGCCTGATGGTTGGATCCGTCGTCCTCATCGGGCTGCTGGTCGTCGGACTCGGCGTCTCCACCAACATGTGGGTGTTCTTCGTCTTCGGGCTGCTCATCGGAGTGTTCTTCTCCGCGCTCAGCACGCCAGCGATCACCATCCTGCAGGAGCGCGTGGCACCCGAGATGCAGGGACGTGTCTTCGGCATCCTCGGGATCGTCATGTCGGTCGCCATGCCGCTGTCCATGGTCGTCTTCGGTCCGCTCGCGGACCAGTTCTCGGTCGAGTCCCTGCTCGTGCTCGCCGGTCTCCTCCTCTTCCTGGTGGTGGCCGGGATCCTCGCGATCCCCGGTGCCCGCCGTTCTCTCGCCGAGGTCGACCTCCCGAAGGAGGAGCCGGCCGCCTCTGCCCCGAGCACGCCGGACGAGGACGCATCACAGGGCACCAAATGACAGTTGCCCGGCACCTCGAGGGCACCGGGCAACTGCGGAAGCTCTGGGTCAGCGGCTGGTGACCAGCTTGATGGCCACACCGAGACCCGCGGCAACAACGGCAGCGATGAGCAGCTTCTTGACCATGGGAACTCCTAGTTCGAGATGTTGAAACGTACGGACTGCAACTATGACATTGGACCCCGTGACGCAGGCCACGTCAACCTGGCGTGGCGCGAAGAGACCACCATCAGCATCTCGACAAGCTCGATACAGGCATCAGAAAAGGGCACAAATGGCAGCAGGGCCACCTCCGAAGAGGTGGCCCTGCGCAAAGTTATGTCCGGCGGCGTCCTACTCTCCCACAGCCTCTCGGTTGCAGTACCATCGGCGCTGAAGGGCTTGACTTCCGGGTTCGGGATGGGACCGGGTATTTCCCCTTCGCTATGGCCGCCGTAACTCTTGAGATCACTACTCCCCATACTTCAAGGGAGGTGACCAAACCTGTGTTACAACAGTTGGTTGTGGACGCGAGACTTGACGGTCTTCGTTTGTTGTTTTTGTTGAGGGTTTATGAAAGATAAGCCCTCGGCCTATTAGTACCGGTCGGCTGGGCATCACTGCTGTACACCTCCGGCCTATCAACCCCATAGTCTGTAGGGGGCCTTAACCCATAAAGGGTGGGAAACCTCATCTTGAAACGTGCTTCCCGCTTAGATGCGTTCAGCGGTTATCACTTCCGAACGTAGCCAACCAGCCATGCACCTGGCGGTACAACTGGCACACCAGAGGTTCGTCCATCCCGGTCCTCTCGTACTAGGGACAGCCTTTCTCAAGTTTCCTACGCGCGCGGCGGATAGGGACCGAACTGTCTCACGACGTTCTAAACCCAGCTCGCGTGCCGCTTTAATGGGCGAACAGCCCAACCCTTGGGACCTACTCCAGCCCCAGGATGCGACGAGCCGACATCGAGGTGCCAAACCATCCCGTCGATATGGACTCTTGGGGAAGATCAGCCTGTTATCCCCGGGGTACCTTTTATCCGTTGAGTGACCACGCTTCCACATGCCGTGGCCAGATCACTAGTTCCGACTTTCGTCCCTGCTCGACATGTCTGTCTCACAGTCAAGCTCCCTTGTGCACTTACACTCGCCACCTGATTGCCAACCAGGCTGAGGGAACCTTTGAGCGCCTCCGTTACATTTTAGGAGGCAACCGCCCCAGTTAAACTACCCATCAGGCACTGTCCCTGAACCAGATCATGGTCCG
Source organism: Nocardioides luteus (assembly GCF_015752315.1). Taxonomy (NCBI): domain Bacteria; kingdom Bacillati; phylum Actinomycetota; class Actinomycetes; order Propionibacteriales; family Nocardioidaceae; genus Nocardioides; species Nocardioides luteus. The sequence goes on along the minus strand of NZ_JADOVJ010000001.1, from coordinate 5,696,068 downwards.
AAGTTAGACATCTAGTACGACCAGAGTGGTATTTCAACGATGACTCCACACACACTGGCGTGTGCGCTTCACAGTCTCCCACCTATCCTACACAAGCCGAACCAAACACCAATACCAAACTATAGTAAAGGTCCCGGGGTCTTTCCGTCCTGCCGCGCGTAACGAGCATCTTTACTCGTAGTGCAATTTCGCCGAGTCCACGGTTGAGACAGCGCCCAAGTCGTTACTCCATTCGTGCAGGTCGGAACTTACCCGACAAGGAATTTCGCTACCTTAGGATGGTTATAGTTACCACCGCCGTTTACTGGGGCTTAAATTCTGAGCTTCGCACAAGTGCTAACCCGTCCTCTTAACCTTCCAGCACCGGGCAGGAGTCAGTCCGTATACATCGTCTTACAACTTCGCACGGACCTGTGTTTTTAGTAAACAGTCGCTTGGGCCTGGTCTCTGCGGCCCTTCACGCTTCCCCCAGCTAGTGGGTTCACGATCCGGGCCCCCCTTCTCCCGAAGTTACGGGGGCATTTTGCCGAGTTCCTTAACCATGGTTCGCTCGATCGCCTCGGTATTCTCTACCTGATCACCTGAGTCGGTTTGGGGTACGGGCGGCTCATGACTCGCTAGAGGTTTTTCTCGACAGCATAGGATCATCGACTTCACCAAACGGCTCCCCATCACATCTCAGACATACAGAGCCCGGATTTGCCTAGACTCAGTCCTACATGCTTGGCCGGCGACAACCATCGCGCCGGTTCGACTACCTTCCTGCGTCACCCCATCACTTGACTACTACACACTCGGGTCCCATGTTCCACACACACGCCTCACCCCGAAGGGATCGGTCACGTGCGCTTCAGATGGTTAGCATCATGCGCCTCATCATGGGCGTCATTTCGCCGGTACGGGAATATCAACCCGTTGTCCATCGACTACGCCTGTCGGCCTCGCCTTAGGTCCCGACTTACCCAGGGCAGATTAGCTTGACCCTGGAACCCTTGATCAATCGGCGGATGTGTTTCTCACACATCATTCGCTACTCATGCCTGCATTCTCACTCGCGTACCGTCCACC